>NZ_JALAMR010000007.1:0-78334 GCF_026790125.1 Bacillus sp. N12A5
GTGTTACTCACCCGTCCGCCGCTAACATCAGGGAGCAAGCTCCCATCTGTCCGCTCGACTTGCATGTATTAGGCACGCCGCCAGCGTTCGTCCTGAGCCAGGATCAAACTCTCCGATAAAGTAGTTTGACTGACTATGCACATCGCTGTGCGATTTATAAAAAATGAATTAACAGGTACGTTTTGTCTTGTTTAGTTTTCAAAGATCATTTTCACTTCTTGTCGAAGCGACTTTATTAATATAACATTTCGACTTTCTTTTGTCAAATGTTTTTTTAATTTATTTCTCCGCCGCTGTGAGCTCATTTTTTCGTAAGCGCATCAGCGACGTTTAATAATATAACACGGTCAAGAATCAGAGTCAACATCTTTTTTAAAAGAATATCCTCGGTGATAGACAGCCTGTCCTTTCGTTTCCATCTGACTGACGTTGATAAGTCCCTTTTCCGTCAGGTAATCAAGCATAACGCCAAGGTCTTGGGTAAAGTGCTCTAGGTCAGGATGCTGAAGAAGCTCACCGAATTGCCAAATGTCTTTTTCTTTCATAACTTCGAAAAGATGTGCCGAACCGATCTCGGCTTTGGAATGAATAAGAAAATCATTTGCTAAGAATAATAATTCGAGTCTTTTTCCCAAGCTCTCGTGACTTTCGATGAGCTCGGAATATAATTTGTACACTTGTGGCTCCATCTGGCGCACTTGGCTCCATACCGTAGTTTCCGGATGGAATCCTCTGTCGATTACTTCAATACGCGCTAAATGATGCAGCGCATGAACAACTGCGTTGTAGGCATCTAAAAATTGATTGGCTTCAAAAAAAGCTTTTCCTTCAACATATCTTCTGATTAATTTTCCGTATTCGAGTCCGATCTTCAGTTTGCGTTCAGCAAACGGAAATGTATTCAGCCTGTCAATCAGCTCAGCAATGTATTCATTGCGATCAAACATGACTTTTCCGTTTACAATCCAATCTATGATTCTTCTATTTGTCCCGAGCAAAATCCATTCTTGAATCTGAGAATCTGTTACCACATGCAAAGAAGCTGTTTTTTGGTCAAATTCATAATGCTTTATAAAAACAGGCTCGTCAGCCTCCTTTACAATCACCAGCAAAGCGGCATCAAAATTATCTGTTAAGGAAGATGTTTTGTTTCTTCTCTCAATCATTATGACAGCCAGTGTATTGGGATGACTTGCTCTTTCTTGGTAAATTGGACGGAGAAGATTATCCATCACTATTCCTCCAATGCAATTGTTCAAAATTTTTTTATTCTCTATTTGATTCAATTCTATGGTTAAAACGAAATTCCTTTTTTCTAAACACATTGAACTATTATAAACAATTTCACAGTAAGTCTCCATATGTAAATTCCAGTTCAACCGAAAACATGAAGAAAATCCCATCGGCTTTGTGCTATAGTTAAATCAGAGGGGGATGGACATGGCGAAATACTCCAGCAAAATTAATAAAATCAGAACATTTGCGTTAAGTTTGGTTTTCGTTGGGTTTATCATTATGTACATCGGGATCTTTTTCAAAGAGTCGGTTTTGCTTTCCAGTTTGTTTATGATACTTGGGCTTTTATCCATCGGACTCAGCACGGTTGTTTACTTTTGGATTGGAATGCTTTCGACCAAAGCGGTCCGCGTCATATGTCCGGGCTGCGAAAAAGAGACAAAGGTTTTAGGAAGAGTAGATATGTGCATGCATTGCAGGGAGCCTTTGACTTTAGATAAAGACTTAGAAGGAAAAGAATTTGATGAGTCATATAATAAAAAGAAAATCTCCAAATAAAATAAGCTGACCGTTTTCGTGCGGTCAGCTTATTTTTAATGGTTTTCTTTTTTCGAACACTCTTGGCAGACGCCGTAAATTTCTAAACGGTGGTGGCTTACTTTAAAACCCGTAACATGGGCAGCGAGCTGTTCAACTTCGTCAAGGCCCGGGTAGTGGAAGTCCACAATTTTGCCGCAGCTTTCACAAATCGCGTGATAGTGATCGGATGTGACAAAATCAAATCTGCTGGAAGCATCGCCGTATGTGAGCTCTTTCACCAAACCGGATTCCCGAAACACACGCAAATTGTTATATACCGTCGCTACGCTCATGTTAGGAAATTTCCCTTCCAGAGCTTTATATATATCGTCCGCTGTTGGATGAGCCATAGAGTTAACGAGATATTCCAGAATCGCATGACGTTGAGGAGTAATGCGAACTCCGGTTTCCTTCAACGTTTCTAAGGCTTCTTTTAGTTCATGTGCAGCCATCCGTCATGCACCTCTCTTCTAAAAAAAATTCTTACATTGTAATGTTTATAATTAGTGTAACTCTTTTTACGATAATTTGTCAATTGGTATTAGGGCAAAAGTAAGCACTCCGTAAGAGGATGACAGACGAATTTACTTTTCCGACATATCTTTGAGTGTCTGTAGGGCTTCAGCGACATGGTCTTTCACTTTTACCTTTCTCCATTCTTTTACGAGCCGGCCTTCTTTGTCAATCAAAAAAGTGGAGCGCTCAATTCCCATATATTCTTTTCCGAAGTTTTTCTTCAGCTTCCATACGTCAAACGCCTCTGCCAGCTTATGTTCATCATCAACAAGAAGCAGAAATGGAAGGTTATGCTTCTCCTTGAATTTCCCGTGCTTTTCCTGGCTGTCCGGGCTGACGCCGATAATAACGGCATCCAGTTCAGCGAAGCTTTCGTGGCTGTCCCGAAAATCGCATGCTTCAGTTGTGCATCCCGGTGTCATGTCCTTTGGGTAAAAGTAAAGCACGATATACTTACCTTTATAATCCGATAATGTTACTGTTTCCCCATGATCGCCTTTCAACTCAATATCTGGCGCTTTTTGTCCGATTTCAATAGTCATTACGTTACCTCCGGATGTGTTTTTATTAAGCGTATCCAATTCTTGTCCAGATTACAACTATCCCCTTCATTCTAAGTTTGAATCCATTGTTCTTGTTCAGAAGCATGCTACAATAGAAGGGACGCATGGAGATATAGGAGGTTTTTATTCTTGCATACAAAATCAATTGAACTTCACAATGAGGCATTAGAGCACATTGTCGGCGGTGTAAACAGCCCGTCTAGATCATATAAAGCAGTCGGCGGCGGTTCTCCCGTCGCAATGGAAAAAGCAAAGGGCGCTTATTTTTGGGATGTGGACGGCAACAAATACATTGATTATTTAGCGGCGTACGGTCCAATTATTACAGGACATGCCCACCCGCATATTACAGAAGCGATTAAAAAAGCAGCAGAGAATGGTGTATTGTACGGTACCCCAACGAAACATGAGGTTACATTTGCTAAGATGCTCAAAGAAGCCATTCCTGCTATGGACAAAGTAAGATTCGTCAATTCGGGAACAGAAGCTGTTATGACGACTATCCGTGTGGCTCGCGCATATACAGGCCGGACCAAAATCATTAAATTTGCAGGCTGTTATCACGGACATTCAGATCTTGTTCTTGTCGCTGCAGGTTCCGGCCCGTCAACTCTCGGCACACCAGACTCAGCCGGTGTACCGAAAAGCATCGCAAACGAAGTGATCACAGTTCCATTTAATGATATCGAAAGCTACAAAGCGGCCCTTGATAAATGGGGCAGTGAAATCGCGGCGGTTCTCGTTGAACCGATTGTCGGCAACTTCGGTATCGTTGAGCCGAAAGAAGGTTTCTTAGAAAAAGTAAATGAATTGACGCACAACGCAGGCGCTCTCGTTATTTACGATGAAGTTATTACGGCTTTCCGTTTTATGTATGGCGGCGCGCAAGATCTCTTACAGGTGAAACCGGATTTAACGGCTCTCGGAAAAATTATCGGCGGCGGACTTCCGATCGGCGCCTATGGCGGTAAAAAAGAAATCATGGAGCAGGTAGCTCCGCTTGGACCGGCTTATCAGGCTGGAACAATGGCCGGGAATCCAGCTTCCATCCTATCAGGCATCGCTTGTCTGGAAGTACTCAAAGAGGAAGGCGTGTATGAAAAGCTTGATCATCTAGGCGCAATGCTGGAGGAGGGCATTTTACAGCACGCGGAAACACACGGCATCACAATTACGGTTAACCGGTTAAAGGGTGCACTTACGGTTTATTTCTCTGATGAGAAAGTTGAAAATTATGAGCAGGCTGAACGGAGTGACGGAGAAACATTCGCTACGTTTTTCAAGCTGATGCTGGAACGCGGAATTAATTTAGCACCTTCTAAATATGAGGCCTGGTTTATTACAACAGCACATACAGAGCAGGATATAAAAGACACGCTTGCAGCGGTTGAGGATGCTTTTAAACATCTTAAAAACTAGAATCAGACACCTTTGACAGGAGCATTGAGCTCCTGTTTTTTTATTGCTTCTAACATCGTGTAAGATTTTGGTCATTTTCTTGAAAAATAGCTTGAATATTTGTATCGATCCCTGTATATTACTTAATTGTTTAGCAAATAAACTGACCGGGAATTTTAAGGATTAGCCATTTGCTATGTCACACAATTTACTATAGAAAGGAATGCACGCACAAACTAATGAAACTTGGTGCCCGCATTTTCAAAACTGGGATTGCGATTACACTTGCCCTTTATTTGGCTTCGTGGATTGGGCTTCCCGCGCCGATTTTCGCTGGGATTGCAGCGATATTTGCGATCCAGCCGTCGATTTACCGCTCTTTTCTCATTATTATTGATCAGGTTCAGGCAAATATCATCGGAGCTGTGATTGCCACAGTGTTCGGCCTTATTTTTGGACCCAGCCCGATTATGATCGGGTTGACAGCAGTTATTGTCATTACAATCATGCTGAAACTTAAAATTGAACATACCATTTCAATTGCTCTTGTAACAGTCATTGCGATATTAGAATCTGCCGGCGACGACTTTTTAATGTTCGCGCTGATCAGAACAAGCACAGTCATCTTAGGGGTGCTTTCTTCCTTTATCGTTAACCTTGTGTTTTTGCCTCCTAAGTACGAAACAAAGCTGATTCATAATACAGTCGAAAACACAGAAGAAATTATGAAGTGGATCAGGCTAAGCATGCGGCAGTCAACAGAGCATTCGATTTTGAAAGAGGATATTGAAAAACTGAAAGAAAAAATGATCAAACTTGATCAGACTTATCTTCTATATAAAGAAGAAAGAAGTTACTTTAAGAAAACGACTTATGTAAAATCACGAAAGCTTGTCCTGTTCAGACAGGCAATCATTACTGCAAACCGAGCGCTTGATACACTTAAGAAGCTGCATCGTCTGGAAAACGACATCTATCATATGCCGGAAGAGTTTCAGGAAACACTGACTGAAGAACTTGATTACCTGCTTCACTGGCATGAACGGATTTTGATGCGATTTGTCGGCAAAATCAAGCCGCATGATGACGCAGTTGAAGAAGGCATTCGATATAAGCAGCTTTTAACAAAATCATTTTTAAAAAACCAGCAGAACACGGATGATGAGCTTATTGATTACAACATGCTCAATATTATGGCAAGTGCAGTAGAATACCGCGAGCAGCTTGAACATTTAGAAACACTTATCACAAGTTTTCAAACGTATCATCCGAAAGACTGCGAAATAGAAACAGAAGAGTAACCCGGTTACAGAGCCGGGCTTTTTTATATACAAAAAAATCTTATACCCTTGTTGAAAGGATATAAGATTCAAGTTCAGTTCAAATTTTGAATGGTAAATAAGTGCTTGTACTGGCTGTCATAGTCCATGAGCTCATCATGGGTTCCGATTTCGATGATTGTGCCGTTTTCCATGACAACAATCTTATCCGCATGTGTGATGGTCGATAAGCGGTGGGCAACAACAAAAGTTGTTCTGTCCTTCGCCAGTTTGTCCATCGCTTCTTGAATGTAATGCTCGCTTTCCAAATCAAGAGCTGATGTCGCTTCATCTAAAATGAGGAGCGGCGGATTTTTCAGAAATACCCTCGCAATTGAGATTCGCTGCTTTTGCCCGCCTGACAGCTTAACGCCTCTTTCTCCCACCCGGGTCTCATACCCTTCAGGAAAACTCATAATAAATTCATGGGCATTGGCAGCTTTGGCAGCTTCCATAATCTCTTCAAGAGTGGCATCAGGTTTGCCGATTGCGATATTTTCCCGAATCGTCTCACTGAATAAAAAGGTATCCTGAAGCACCATGCCAACCTGGTTGCGAAGGCTTCTCGCTTCATAATCGCGAATATCTGTCCCGTCAATCAGCAATCTGCCGCTTGTCACATCATAAAATCTCGGGATCAGGCTGACGAGTGTTGATTTGCCCCCTCCGCTCATGCCGACGAGAGCTACAGTTTCTCCTCTATTCACTTTTAAAGAGACATCATGGAGAATGTTTTCTTTTTCCTTCTCATATTGAAATGAAACGTTTTGAAATTCAACATCTCCGCGGATCTGATCTGCCTTAATGGCATTTGGTTTGTCAGTGAGTTCATACGGCTCGTCAATAAATTCAAACACCCTGTCCATTGATGCAATTGACTGTGTCAATGTTGTAGACGAATTAATCAGCCTTCTAACAGGGTTGTACATTCTGTCAATATATCCGACAAACGCGACCATTGTTCCGACTGTCAGCGGTCCATTAATGACAAAATAACCGGCGCATGCAATCACGATGAGCGGCGCCAAATCTGTTATGGTATTGACGACCGCAAAGGTTTTGGCATTCCAATTCGTGTGGCGGATGGCTTTATCTAAGAAATGGCTGTTTTTCTCATTAAAATGAGCCTGTTCATGATCTTCTATCGCAAAGCTTCTGATAACAGGCATGCCTTGAATGCGCTCGTGCAAATGACCCTGTACTTGAGCGAGCGCCTGCGAGCGCTCTCTTGTCAACTTTCTTAAACGGCCGTAAAAATACTTCACCGATATGCCGTATAATGGAAATAAAACGATAGAGATCAGTGTTAATTTAATATCCAGTGTCAGCATGATAGAGATCACAATCAAAATCGTCAGCATATCAAGCCATATATTCATCAGACCCGTGATGACAAAATCCTTTGTTTGTTCTACATCATTGATCACTCGGGAAATAACTTCCCCTGTTCTCGTATTCGCATAAAACCGAAGGCTCAGCTTCTGTATATGGTCAAACAGCTTGGCCCTTATATCATAAAGCACCTTGCTGGCTGTCCACTGGGCAAAATATTGACGATAATATTCAACAGGCGGGCGCAAAATTAAAAATAAGGCGAACATGATCGCCATAATGGTGAACAATGACGTGGTTTTGTCACTGGCCGTGCCGCCTCCTTGAATAATGTCATCAACTACGTACTTCAGAAGCAATGGGAGAGCAAGCGGAATGGAGAATTTTACGATCCCGATTAATACTGTAATAAAAATTTGCTTCTTATAAGGTTTGACGAATTGCATGTAGCGTTTCATGACCCCCACGTTGATTCCCCCTCTCTCTTTACCATGATGTGTGTGAGCCCATGTGAAAAACCTGTTGTACCCCGCAACAGGTTTTTACGTAACTATTATTTTGTATAGCGCAAATACCGTTCATACCACATATCGACAAACTCGGGCGCAAACGGCCCCTGCCGCTGGTGAATCCAGTGGAGCAGCGTGTTTAAGTAGTCTCTTAAAATACTGTCGATTTCTTTTGGGTAATTCATGGCTTTCCGATGATCGTCATATTCGTCTTCATCGAGAATATTGTAGGTCATATCAGGGAAAACCTTAACATCCAAGTCATAATCAATATATTTAATTGCTTCGCCATCATAGGCAAATGGAGAACTGATGTTGCAATAGTAATGAACCCCGTCTTCCCTCAGCATCCCGATGACATTAAACCATTGTCTTGCGTGAAAATAACAGATTGCGGGCTCTCTCGTTATCCATGTCCGGCCGTCTGATTCGGTTACCATCGTCCGGTCATTGGCTCCGATGACACACATTTCTGTACTTTTTAAGATTGTTGTCTCATTCCAAATTCTATGAATCAGCCCGTTATGCTTATAGCTGTGAATTTGAATGGTTTCTCCTTCCTTGGGATAGCCCATATTTCTCCCCTACTTTCTATAAAGCCCTACAGTTAGTATGTCCAAATTTGCTTACCGACAACGTCTTTTACCTATTATAACGTTACAAATTGAAAAATGAAAATAAAAGAGCCATTCCGGCCGGGGAATGGCACATTCCTGCTCTACACAAAGGAAGACGGCTTTTCTGAGCTGCGATAAGAACGAATCACCTGCTCTGTCTGCTTTTGAAACATATCTTGAATATCGGCAAGGTGTTTCCGTTTTACCGCAATTTCAACCCGAATATCGTGCAGCCTTGCATCCCTTTCCAAATGCCGGAGTTCTGCTTCAATTTGTTTGCAGCGGTCGAGCTCTGATTGGAGATCGAGAAGCTTATCCATCGTTTTCATTTGTTCGCTTACCAGCTTTTCAAATTCCGTCATCGGTTCCTCCTTAGCCCGGTGAAAGTATAAACGTTTCCTCCTTTATTCATTTCGATCCCAATTCAGCAAACCCTTTGACTCATTCTGTAGACCTTTCACAAGTTTTGTCGTTTTCAAACAGAAAAAAAGCACTTCCACCCGAAGATGAAGTGCTTTTTTCTGTTTCAGTGATTAGCTGTTTTGTTGTTTGTTTTGTTCAGCAGATTGGTTTTGCTGTCTTACCTGCTGAACGTTCGTTTCACTAGCGAATTCAGTGCCGAATTGACCTTGTTGGCCAGCAGCTGATTGCTGGTTTTGTTTTCTGACTTGCTGAACGTTTGTTTCGCTAGCAAATTCAGTGCCGAATTGACCTTGACCAGCAGCTGATTGTTGGTTTTGTTTTCTAACTTGTTGTGCGTTTGTTTTGCTGAAATTGTTTGAGTTAGCCATTGTTATCACCTCCACGGTCATTAGAATGTGCAGGTGACCGTATGGCTATTCCTCTTTTTTAAAAATTTTTAAACGAGCAGTGAGCGTCCGCCGTCAACGATAATTGTCTGTCCGCGAATCATGTCAGCCTTGGAAGACACTAGAAATTCAACTGTATCAACCATATCTTTAATTTCGACCATGCGTCCCGCCGGCGTGTTTTGACGCGCATCCTCAAGCAGATCCTCTCTGTTCGGGAAGTGTTTCAGTGCATCTGTGTCAATCGCTCCGCCTGAAACGGCATTGACGATAATTTGTTTTGGTGAAAGTTCCACTGCAAGATAACGGGTTAATGCTTCTAACGCCGCTTTTGATACACCAACCGTCGTGTAGTTTTCAAGGTAGCGGATAGAGCCTAAAGAACTGATGCTGACGATATGCCCGCCTCCGTTCTTTTCCATTAGCTTGGCTGCTTCCTGAGCGCAGAAAAGCAATGCTTTCGCGTTAATGTTCATCGTCCAGTCCCAATGTGTTTCTTCTAATTCCATGACAGGTCTCAGAACGCCTGAAGCGGCATTATTGACAAAAACATCAAGTCTGCCGAACGTTTCATCAATTTGCTGAAACATTTCTTTGATTTTTGCCGGCTGTCCTACGTTTGCTTTTACGACAAGCACTTTGACGCCAAGCTTTTCGATTTCTTCCGCTGTTTCCAAAGCTGCTTTTTTGCTGCGTGCATAGTTAATGACGATGTTATAGCCGTTCTCAGCAAGTCTGATCGCAGCTGCTTTTCCGACACCTCGGCTGCTTCCTGTTACGAGTGCGCATTTATTTTGTTCCATTTTTCCTCATCTCCTTGTAGCGTATAGTTCTTTTATTTCCACAAACAATAATGGCAAGAACTTATAAGGGGGTCTTCTGTTATGTATGTCGGACGTGATATGAGCGAATTAAACATGGTTTCCAAAAAAGAGTGGAAAAACAGTGAACTCGCCTATTTTCATCATGCCTTTCAGCAAATTATGCCTTATTTGAACGAAGAAGGCCAATCAAAATACCGGGAATTAACGCAAGAAATTGAAGCGCGCGGCGGCATGAAGCGCAATGAAGCGGACTACAGCCACGGCACGCGCGTCACTTACGATTAAGACGTTCTTACGGAGCAGCCGAGTATGCGGCTGCTTCCACTGCCATCTTCCAGATTTTTTGATGTGACACCGGGAACGCAAATTGTTCGAGCTCTTCTTTCGTTACTTTTTTCAGCTCAACGGTATCCGACACTTGTTTTACTTTACCGAAAAACACAGAAATATTCCATACCAGGTGGGTGAAAACGTGCTCTACTACACCTTGCAGATCACTAATATCAGCTTGTATCCCGCATTCGTTTTCTAAAAATGCAGCGAGCTGTTCGCGCTCGGTCTTAATCCCTTTTTGCGTTTCAAGATTAGGGAATTCCCACAGGTTGGCAAGCAAACCTTTTGACGGCCGTTTGTGTATATACACTTGTCCGTCTTCATCAGTCAGCACGATTGCGGCCATTGTTTTGATTCCGGGCTTTTTCTTTTTGCTTTTTACCGGAAGTTCCCGTTCAGTGCCTTCATCAAATGCCGAGCAATGCCGCTGAACTGGACATAATAGGCATGAAGGCGATTTCGGCGTGCAGATCAAGGCTCCAAGCTCCATCAGGCCTTGATTGAATTCAGATGGTTTTTCTTTGGAGATGAATGCACGGACTGCTTCTTCAAAGATCGTTCTTGTTTTTGGCTTGGCAATATCGTCCCAAATGGAAAGAATCCTGGACATGACACGCATCACATTTCCGTCAACCGCAGGAATCGGTTTATTATAGGCGATGCTGAGCACAGCTCCCTTTGTATAAGGGCCGACGCCTTTTAAGCCGCCAAACGCTTTCTCTTCTGATGGAACAATGCCGCCGTACTCGTGTTTCACTTCTTTTACCGCACTTTGCAGATTTCTGACTCGGGAATAATAGCCGAGCCCCTCCCATGCTTTCAGCACTTTTTCTTCATCAGCATCAGCGAGCGCTTCCACTGTTGGGAACTGTTCCACAAACCGCAGAAAGTATGGAATCACCGTCTCTACTCTCGTTTGCTGCAGCATCACTTCAGATACCCACACTTTATATGGATCTTGGTCCTCTCTCCACGGCAGCATGCGCTGCTCCCGTTCGAACCATGAGATTAAATCATCGCGAAATTGCTGTATGTCTTTTTGTTTTAATTTGTCTTCAAGTACGTTCATATATGTTTCTCCCCAGTCTTTCGCGCCCCGCTTTTCTTTCGACTGTTTTTTGTTGTACACTAAGGGCACAGTACGATAATATGTTACATTAAATAGAAGTAAAGAAAAAGCGGAAACATATGAGAACGATTGAATCGATTTAAAAATTGGGTATATGAAAATGGGGAATATCTTACAAAAGTGAATGTGCAGGACAATCCTGCAAGGAGGTCACCTATGGATACAGGCACACATGTCGTCATGGGCATCGCACTGGGCGGTATTGCAACGCTTGATCCTGTAGTCGGATCAGATCCGGCAATGGCTCACGCTGTTATGATCGCAACGCTTGCGGGCTCTCAGGCTCCGGATATTGATACTGTGTTAAAGCTTAAAAATAATGCGGTTTATATAAGAAATCATAGAGGATTTACCCATTCAATTCCCGCCGTTTTATTTTGGTCTGTCATCATCCCGGCCATTCTGTATATATTTTATCCGCAGGCCGATTTTCTGCACCTGTGGCTGTGGACACTGCTGGCAGTCGTGCTGCATGTCTTTGTTGATATTTTCAACGCGTACGGAACGCAAGCGATACGTCCGTTTTCGAAAAAATGGGTTGCGCTCGGCCTGATTAATACGTTTGATCCGTTTATTTTTATCAGCCATCTGGCGGCGATTGCGGTTTGGTATGCAGGCGGCAGTCCCGGCATCACATTTCTCAGCTTATATATCATATTGGCAGGCTATTATTTGGTGCGCCTGATCATGCAGCTGAGAATTAAACGGAAGCTACATGAGATGATTCATGATGAGATCGAAAGCATTATTATTTCCCCAACGATGAAATTCAGACAATGGCGGATCGCCGTGACGACAGCCCATGCTTTTTATGTAGGAAGAAGCATGGAAGGACATGTGGTGATTCTGGATACGTTTAACCGCGTGCCAGTTCCTGAAACCGAAGTGATGCAAGCGGCAAAACAGGATGATAACATCGCGGCGTTTCTGTCGTTTTCTCCGGTTTACCGGTGGGAAGTGGATACGTTTAAAGATCATTATGAGGTGAGGTTTATTGACCTTCGTTATCGGAGCAAAGGCCATTATCCGTTTGTGGCTATCGTTCATATCGGCCATGACCTCAAAATTCGATCTTCTTATACGGGATGGATATTCAGCGAAGAAAAGCTTCAGAAAAAACTAAAGCTCGGCTCTATTTAGAGCCGGGCTTTTTTTCGTCTTATATATAAAACAGCAAGCAGCAGACTGACGAAAGATATGAGCGCCGATATTTTGAAGTATGGCGGATAGTAGGTCAGTTCAATGTGATTGTCTCCCTTTTGCGCTTTGAAGCCTATAAAAGCATAATCTGCTTTTTCGATCGTCTGCGGTTTCCCGTTGACCTTCAGCTCCCAGCCTTTTTCATAGGGGATCGGTAGCATGATGTACTCATTTTTCGGAAGGCGATATGCAAACGTCAGCTTATTTTTATCCCATTTCAGGTCGTCTGCTTTCTCTGTCTTATTTTGCAGTACTGCGCTATTCAGCGTTTGATAGTTTTCTTCATAAAGCGCTATGTTTCTCAGCTCATACGTTCCTTTCGGAAGTTTGATTGAGATAGCGCCTGATTTAGGCACTCTGATCGTGATATCATTTACTCCGGTTTTATAAATCGATTGGTTTGATTTCCTCGTCGTGACATAATCATTTACCTTTAACGTAAATCCTTTGTCTTTTGCTTTGCTTTTCAAATAAAAGCTGACATAGTAGTCTCCCGGAGCGGATGACGCCTGTTTCGGAGTGATCATTAGTTCTCCTCCGCTTTCTCCAGTTACGGTAAACAGTCCATTTTGATACTGGGCATGTTTTGCGGTGATGTCAGATTCAGGAAGAAGATTGGTCAGTTTTGGTGCCTGCTCCGTTTTTCCCGATGGATCTGCTATTACAATCCCTTTCAGCATTGCCTGTTCTTTCGAAAGTGCGGGCATTTTGTCCAGCTCGCTTTCGCTGTATATGGCATCGGCTGATTTGACGAAAGGAAGCATGTATTGATTTTCATAAACGACATAATGCTCCGATTCCAAATACTTTTTGAAGCCGTACGGGACGCTGGCTTCGTTTGTTTTTTCCGTCATATAGTATTTGCCGTAAAGCAGGCTGTACAAATTCGCCCTGTCTCCCAATGACGCATAACGGCTGACGCTTTCCCTCCCCATATCGATGCTCAACTCATTCCAATAGAAGCTCAGCAAATCTTTGTTTAAAATGCTGGAATAGGCACTGAAACCATTGAATCCGTAAATGATTGGCGTATTATTGCGAACCCCGTTCATCCAGTCGATTCTCATGAGCGGATCATCGTCTTCCCTCTGTAAACGCCTGATAAGTTCAGCTGATTCTTGTCCTCTGTATTCCTCACCTGTGAGATATGCCCTTGTCACACTGTCCAGGCCGCCACCTTCAGAGAGTGCGTGCTTTTGATAGGTGTTGGCGACAAAGAGAGAGGATAGAATGATCACACCGTACACAGCCACCGTTGCCCATTTCTTCGCAAAAGCCGCAGCAAACAAGGCAGCGATTGTCAGGAATAAAAGCAATAGAATGCTTTCATTCGCAGGCTTCCATAGATCCAGCTCATACCGTTGGATATGATACAAGTAAAGAAGCAGAACAAGAGCGGCGGCCGGGAGCAGTTCTTTGCGCTTGAGCTTGGCAAGCTGTGACAGGCCCGCCGCTGCCGCACCGGCGATCGTAAAGGCCAGAACATATTCAAACCTGTTTTGCGGGGCGGAAAAGCCGTTAAACACACTTGCTGCATACGGGCTGAAATGAAACAGAATAAACAGCAGGCTCAATCCGGCAAAGAGTCGAAACACGCGGTTTTTGTAAAACGTCACAATAAACAAAAACAGCAGAAAGGCAGCCGGCAAAATGATGATCCGGCTCGAAAATAAGATATTATCATCGAAATTGAACCACTCTATTTTTTGGCTGTACGGAGGGCGCAGGTTGTTTAAATAACCGTATACCACCGGCACAAACGCAGCCGCACTGATGCCAAAGGAAACGATGCCCGAAACCAAAAACATTCTGCATTGAATCCATCTTTTCTCTTCATGTTCCTCCAGTCTGATCAGCCACCTGAACAGCACGTAGATTCCGATGAATATGAGGTTTATGTATGCAAAGTAAAAATTGTTGATTAACGTCAGCGAGCACGCAACGATAAACCATGCCGGACGCCGCTCTCTCATGATTTTTTCTGCTCCGAGCACAAGCAGAGGAAGCCAAATCATAGTATCGGTAAAGAATTCCCAATACGCTTCGTGGCGGAAATAAATGATCGACACACCGTATAACACGGCCCCCGTAAACGACGCTGCTCTATGTTTGAGAAGGTAGTGAAAAACTGAAGCGGCCGTAAAGATGATCACGCTCAGTTTGAAAATGCTGATAAAAACAGCTGACTCTGCCCAAAAAAGCGTATCCGCTTCTCCAATCAGCTGTACGGCTTGAAGAAGCCAGACGGCGGCAGAGACCGCAAGAAAAAGAAAGGAAGCAGAAAAATAATAGCCAAGCTGACTGAATGTGCCGCCGCCAAGTCCGAATGAGTAATTGTAGAAAAAATTCCCGTGTGAATATTGGTCAAATAATAATTGTTTAAATACGATCATTTGCGCAAGCCCGTCACCCGGACCTGTCATATATCTGCCGTCCGCCCATTCTTTCACAAAAAAAGCATGTGCCAGAATGGAGACCAGCAGACTGGCCGCATAGATCATGACATATTTTCTTTTCATATACATTCTCCAGTCTTGCTTTTGAGATGGTAGTAGACACGCAAAAAAAGCACTGCCAATGGTATTGGTGATTTCAGTGCATTTTTGTCAGACGCCGCACGCTTTTCAATTCGTTCGTTTCAGGCATGTCTTTGTTCGGGATATTCGCTTCTTTAATCAAATAATGCGGGCGTTTTTTTGTTTCATAATAGATTCGGCCAATATATTCCCCTATGATTCCGAGGCTTAACAGCTGTACTCCGCCGAGAAATAACACAGCTGAGATGATAGTGAAATATCCTGGCACAGAAATGCCGTTTGTCAAAATTTTAACAAATGTAGTAATGATATAAATGATGGAAAGCAGCAAAATGAAAATGCCGGTATAAAAGCAAATTCTCAGCGGTTTATGATTAAATGATACAACGCCGTCCATCCCGTAGTTAAACAGGCTGCTGAACGACCATTTGGATGTGCCGTTTTTTCGTTCGACATTTTCATAAAACACAATTTTCTGATCGAAGCCGATCCAGCAAAACAAACCTTTTGAGAAGCGGTTGCCTTCGCTCAGCTTCAAAAGGGCGTTCACGGCTTGGCGGCTCAACAGCCGAAAGTCCCCGACACCGTCACGCAAATCAACCTCCACCGCTTTATTGATGAACTTGTAATACAGAGAGGACAAGAGTGAGCGGACAGGGCTGTCCCCTTTTCTGTTCCTTTGGGCAATGACTTGATCATAGCCTTCTTCATAGCCTTTAATAAAATCCTTCAGCAAATAGGTCGGATGCTGCAGATCGGCGTCCATTACAATAACCGCCTCGCCTTGGGCATGCTCAAAGCCTGCCAGAATCGCGGCTTCTTTTCCGAAGTTTCGAGAAAAAGATATGTATTTTACCCGGCTGCATACGGCGGCCAAGTCTTTGATCTGCTGAAGCGTGTCATCAACACTTCCGTCGTTTATGAAGAAAATTTCATAATCATAATGAATGCTCTTAAATTCCTTTTTCAAAGATTCATGAATGAGCTTGACATTATACCCTTCATTGTAAGACGGGATAATAATTGAGATTAATCCTTGCTTCATTAAGGCACCTTCTTTTTATTATTCTTTTTAAGCATTGCCTTAGGGGAGTTTTTGCACAAATCTTCAGTAAGGCTATTCCTTTTTTTAAAGTCGTTTAAACCTGTTTTTTGTTACATTTTTCAGGTGACATTCATGATTTTTATTGTTATTTTGTCATGTTTAAAACAGACTATGAAAAAAACGCACAGAAAAAGTCTGCCATTATGGCAGACGGATCGAAAGAATCCCGACTCATTACTTTGTAAGATAGTCCATAATCAGCTGATTGACGATGGCTGGTTTTTCGTGGTTAATCCAATGGGAGGCTTCATCTACAAAAATGAGATGTCCATTCGGGCAATGCCTTTCCGTTTCTTTCGCCAGCTTTCTGCTTAAAAAGCGGTCTTCCATTCCCCAGATCATCCGGTAAGGTACTGTTTCGTAAGGGGTTTTCTCTGCAAGGCTTCCCTTTCTGAGGGCTCTGTACCAGTTCAGCATAGCAGTCAGTGCGCCCGGCTGTCGCCACGCTTCTTTGTACCTGCTGACATCCTCAGAAGAAAAAAGCTCTGGACGGTCCGATAATCCAATCGCTTTATCTAATGTTTCATAATCATTTTCCTTTAGCGATGCCTCCGGTATATCGGGCAGCTGGAAGTAAGCGATATACGAGCTTTTCAGCCATTGCGGCGGATAAACCGGTGTTACGGATTTCATGATGTGCGGGTGCGGGATGTTGATGGCAATCAGTTTTTCTAGATATTCCGGTCGTGTGGAAGCCAAATGCCATGCGACAGCACCTCCCCAGTCATGACCGATGACAATCGCTTTTCGCTCTGTGAATTGCGTAATAATGCCAATGATATCATCTCTTAATGTATCAATCCGATATGCCTCAATACCGTCCGGTTTGTCACTGAGATTGTAGCCTCGCTGATCAGGAGCAATGACCCGGTAACCAGCGTCGGCAAGCGGTTTGATTTGATTTTTCCAGCCGTACCAAAACTCAGGAAACCCGTGAAGCAGGACGATTAACGGGCCATCCTCCGGCCCTGCGGCTGCAACATGGAGCGTGATTCCGTTTGTTTTGACAAATTGGCATTTAACTCCGTCCACATATATCTCCTCCTTGACTTTGCGTCATGTTTTTTAGCCTTTTCTCCGTTAGCATAAACGTGATGACACAGGCGGCAAGCAGCAGGATCAGCTGAAAAACGATCCAGTTTGATCTCAGCAGCAAACCCGTTCCCGCAATCACCAACCCTGAAAGGATCATCAATGATGCACTGTAACGGTTCGCTTCATTCCATAATCTATGATCTGTCATTGAGCGTCTCGTTCTGTACCCGTACATACTGTTGATTGATTTAGGAGGAAACAGTTTGATCAGTATACCCGCAATGATCATGAGCCCTCCGCCGACCAAACCAGCCATATCATCATCTCCTTTCTCATTGTTACGTGCAGAAAGAAGAAATGTTTCATCCACAGGCAAAAAGACAAGCCTCTGCCTGCCTTTTTATCGTATTTGTAAATCCTTTGTGTGAATATAGCCTTGGACACCGCCGTAATCAACAAATGCCCAGTTAAAGTCAAAACCGCCGTTGTCACTGAATCCCCATCCGAGTATTGTCACCTCCGTTCCGGATGAGAGTTGTTTGGCTTTTCCGTTTTCGGGTGTCGGTGCATAGAAGGCTGTCTGTTTTACTGTTTTCACTTGGCTTGCGGTTTTCATTAAGAAGTGTGTTGAAATATATGCTTTTTTTCCTTTGAATTGAATTTGAGCCCAATCGGCATTTGCGAATCCATTAACTGTGACTTTTTGTTCTGATGATACAGTGCCAAGAATTTCACCTTTATGATTTGGCTCTGTCCGGACATTCAGCTTTCCTGCTTTTATGATGTAAGAATCGGATGATGGCATGCTGACAGATATGTCGTGAAGGGGCGCAGCTTTTGCTGCGGGAGCGGAATGAAGTGCTGTCAAACCCAGTCCTGCGGCAGCTGTGAAAGCGAGCATCACTTGTTTCTTTTTCATATAAAGCTCCTCCTCGCATTTGACAAGATATAAGTGGTATTCCCTGATTGACCGGCGGGTGAAACCCGTTTTGTTTATTTTTCTCTCTCTGTTAAGTTCATTTTAAGAAAACAAAAAACCTGCCGGATGCTAACGGCAGGTTTTTTAATGCAAAAGGCCTCTGCTTTGGTTTAAGTAATCATTTACATCATGACGGGAGCTTTGGAAAAGGTGAAGCTGGCTGCCATAGTTTTCAATCCATTGCGAAACGATTTTTTCGGTCATTTTTTCACCCTGATAGGCGTGTCCCGCTTTCGCATAGGTGGCTTCGAAATCGCTCCATAACAATTCCACCCATGTCTTTGCCTGTATATAGCTGATCATATCGTTCTTTTCCAGAAGCAGATTTGTCAGTTTCTCAATGTACGTATTCATATGTGCAGTCTCCTTTCTTCAGGAAAAAAATGACGCTTTAAAACGTGTTGTTCTCCATATACTAACCTTACGTCTTCATCTGCAAAGACGCAACTTTTTGATCTCGAACCTAGGGGGAAATGACATGGTCCGGAATAAAGAAAAAGGATTTCCTTACGAAAACGAAAACAAATTTCAGGGCGAACCGAGAGCAAAGGACGATTATGCTTCGAAACGTGCTGACGGATCAATCAATCAGCATCCTCAAGAAAGAATGAGAGCCTCCGGCAAACGGTAAAGAAAACAGCTGCATGCGCTGCAGCTGTTTTTACCCTTTATTGACTTGATATTCGTAGACGCTCTTCTTTTCTGATAAGTGTGAGAAGGTAGAAAGCACAAGTCCGCATGCGGTCATAAGCGCACCTCCTGCAAACAGCCAGGAATAAGAGCCTGTTCCGTTTAAAATCATTCCGCCGATCCATGCACCAAGGGCATTGGCAAGGTTAAAGGCTGATACGCTGACAGCTGCGGCAATGGTTGTGCCGCCCTCAGATGAGGAAATGACCTTTGTTTGCAGAAGAGGCGGCGTGCCGAATGCGCATGCCCCGAATAGGAACGTTGCCACAATGGCTGCAGCCGGGTAAATGGCGATGTAAGGAAATACAGCCAGAACACCGATTAAACCGATCATTACGCCGATCATCGTCCGAGTCAGCAAAGGCAGCGGCACTTTTCCAGCAAAGAAATTCCCTGCAACGCCCCCCAAGCCATACGCAAAGAGGGCGCCTGTAATGCCAACCGTGCTGAATCCGGCTGAATGCCTCAAGATCGGCTCGATAAAGGTGTAGGCGATAAAGACGCCAGAATAGCCTAAAATCGTAATCGCGAAGGAATACAGCACTTGTTTGTGTTTAAATACTCCCCATTCATTCATAAGCATCGGGATCACTTTTGGTTTTCTGTTCGGCACGGCAGCCATAAGGCCTAAGAATCCGATGACACCTAGGGCGGTAATGATAGAAAATACAGCTCTCCAATTCAGGACATCTCCGAGATAAGAGCCGAATGGCACCCCAAGCATCAGAGCCACTGTCAGCCCGCCATTCATTGATGCAGCGGCAGCGGCACGCTTTTCAGGCGGAACCATTTCACTGGCAAATACCATGGCAATCGCGAAGAAAGCGCCGTGAATGGACGCAGATAAAATTCTTGATATGGCCAATACTGCAAAATTAGGCGCGAGCGCACTCATCAGGTTGGAAAGGATAAAAACCGCCATCAGCCCAAGAAGCACAGGCTTTCTCGGAAGCTTGACGGAAATGATGGTGACGATCGGTCCTGTCAAACAAACGCTTGCCGCATAAGCCGTGACGAGAAGACCCGCAGATGAAACCTGTATATGAAAGTCATTGGCAATCGACGTCAAAATACCCATCACCGCGTATTCTGTATAGCCGATTGAAAATGTACAAATCATAAGAACAAATATAATGAATTTTACAGATGGGTTTTTGATACTCAACGTCATCGCCTCCTTTAGTTTTAAAAAACAACGAGTTTCATCTTAAAAGATTTTTGGAGTGAATTCAATGATTTTTTCTTTAAGATTTCGTGTAAATGTGCTGCACAAAAAAAGAGGCTGATAATCAGCCTCCTGTTACGCTTTATTCTTTTTCTTTCAATACTGAAATTGGCAGCGCTTCCTCTTGCTGAGGGGAAGAGGTCCTGTATCCCCATGCGAAAACGCCATTTAAATAACTGATGGTAAACTCGTCCTCAGTGTCTTCCACACGATATGTTTCTCCCGGTGAGTAATCTTCCGGGTTCAGTAAATATGCTTTTGCCATCGTAATTTTCCGTTCGAGCACTGCCAGTTCGTTTATGATTCCATGCTGTTCCGCTTTTCTTGCTTTTTCAGAAAGTGATGCGATTTCGGTATTGAGTTCGTGCGTTGTCATTTGACTGTATCGTTTTTCCATTTTTAGCTACTCCTCTTCCTGCAGAAATTGCTCGATTAAATCGAGTGAGAATCCTTTGCGGAATAAAAATTGTTTCACTTTCATGGCGCTTTCATATGAGCCGTCATAGCGGTATTTTCTAAACGCCTTTTCAGCGTGAAGGCGAAGCGCCTCTTTCTCTGTGTCTTCATCATTTTCATATTCAATCTGCTCAAGCGCCGCGCTGATGACATCAAATGAGTAGCCCTTGCGCTGAAGCTGCAACTGGGCGCGCTGTTTAAGTTCTTTCGTCGAAAGCTTTTTATCTTTTTTGAGAAGCTTTTCAACGTGCTTGACCGCTTCTCTTATCTGATCTTCAAAGGAAAAGGAACTTAGCGCGTCCTTAATTGTATCGTCGTCAATTCCCTTCGCTCTCAGCTCTCTAAACAAAACGTCAGGGCCTTTTCCGTTCGTTTTTTTGTGGGTGCTGACGTAGGCTGCGGCAAATTCCTGGTCGTTTAGGTACTTATAGTCGTTGAGCTTATGGATGACTTCTGCAATGACGGGCGCCGGGGTTTCTTTTTTCTTTAGGTGATCCTTGACCTCTTTTGTTGACCTCATTCGGTAGGATAAAAATTCAAGCGCACGGTTGAAGCCTTTCTTTACTTCATCGCCGTATTGAATCTCAATGATGTCAAGGTCATCAAGCTCTTTTCCCTTTTTGAGCTCAAATTTCACGAGCACATCCGCGTCCACGCTGAAGGCGTATTTATCATCGAGAAAAATATTGAAGCGTTCCGTATTCTTTTTTTGCGTTGATATTTTTGTAATAAACGGCATCTTTATCTCCCTTCTCAGGCCTGAAACGCGTTTTCTTTTATGAAAATGAGGTAAAGTATATTTACCAGAACGATGAGGAGAGATGTTCATGAATATCGCAATAACGGGCGGATCCGGCTTTCTCGGCCAGCATCTGACAGGCGTTCTTACCCGCCAAGGACACCATGTTTATATTTTATCAAGAAACGCAAGGGAAACTGAACAAAAAAATATGACATATGTCCAATGGCTAACAGATGGAGCCGCGCCGGAGCAGGAGCTTCCTCAGATAGATGTCTGGATAAATCTTGCGGGACAATCGATTTTTGGCCGCTGGACAGAGAAAACGAAGCAGCACATTCTCTCCAGCCGTATCAATGCGACGCGTGAAGTGCAGCGGCTTATTCATAAACAGAAGGAGAAGCCGCAGACACTGATCCAAGCCAGTGCCGTGGGTATTTACGGCACAAGCCTAGAGAAAACCTTTACAGAGGATTCTGCAACGTCAGATGAGGATTTTCTCAGTCATACTGCGCACCTGTGGGAAAAGGAAGGACAGAACATTGAGGCGATGGGCATCCGGACAGTTTATGCAAGATTTGGCGTAATGCTTGGAGAAAAAGGCGCTCTCCCGCTTATGGTTCTTCCCTATAAGCTTCTGGCCGGCGGCACAATCGGAACGGGCAGACAGTGGCTGTCGTGGATTCACGTAGAGGATGCGGCCCAGATGATCCGATACGCGATGGAAAACGCCCGCATCTCAGGTCCAATCAATGTCACCGCACCCAACCCTGTGGAAATGAAGCCATTCGGAAAAGCGATTGCACGGGTCAAGCACCGTCCGCACTGGCTCCCTGTTCCAGAATTCTTTTTATCAAAAGCATTGGGTGAAATGAGTCTTCTGATTGTCAAAGGACAGCGCGCTCTCCCAAAAAAAGCGATGACCTCTGGGTTTCGTTTTATCTATTCGGATCTTGAATTTGCACTCTCACAGCTGCTAACGAACCGATTGGCTGTATAAAAACAGAAGGAAGCGTCAACCTTAAGAATAACATGGTTGAAGGAGGTCCTTTTTATGGAAAAGAAGAGGGAGAAGCATCAGCAAGGAGCCAACCTGAAAAAAATGCAGGAAGTTCTTTATTCAGGCGAATTTAAAAAAGCGGAAAAAGCTGCTAAGCGGAAGTAGGAATACATAGCCCCTTAAAGCCAGATACTATGTTTGTTTGATATCACTTTTTAGGGGGAATTTGATATGGGCAGAAATCATATCCACAAAAACCGTGATAAAAACAAACAAAAACTTCCTCAAGTTCCCGATGCATTAAAAAGGGAAACTGACGGCGTTTACGAAGAATATTCAAGCGAGCTTGCTGATGCGAATGACCGCGAAGCGCAAGAGCGTGCGAAAGCAGCCGACAACAGAGCGAAAAAGAAAACCCGTTAATGAAAAACCCCTTGTCTCCGTTTGAGACAGGGGGTTTTTTACATTTCGGTGAAGCGTTCACGGATCGGCGTGCGTTCTTTCACTTTCGGCGCTTCGTCAGGATAGCCCGTTTGTATGATGGCAGCGAATCGTTCATTATCCTGTAAACCAAAGGCTTGATGAACTTCTTTGTCGTAAAGGATTTTTCCGCTTTTCCAAACCATGCCGATTCCTTTTTCCCAGGCAAGAAGCTGAAGGTTTTGGATCAATGAGCTGGTTGCCGCAAAATCATCGTCGCGCGCTCTTTCGTTTTCATCTTCCTGAAACACGACAAGCAAAAAGCCCGGGACGCGTCCAAGTGTGTTTTTGAAGCTTTGAAGCTTTTCCTCTGTCATATCCGGCTTGGATTTCTTAGAGAACGCTGCAAATGTGTTGATCAGGTTTGCTTTTCCTGTCTCACTGGAAACGTAAATAAATCTCCACGGCTCTGTCACTCTATGGTTTGGCGCAAATTTTGCCGTTTCAAGCATGTCAAGAATGACTGCTGAAGGAACTGGCTCCTGTTTAAATTTTCGAATTGATCTTCTGCTGCGTATGATGTCCCGCAGTGCTGAATGCTGATGTATCTGTTCGGTTTGAGGCATACCGTCTCACCTTCCTAAGTAATTGAAAATGATTATCATTTCATAATGATAACGGAAAGTGCATCTTTTTGTAAACCATCATCCGTATTAGATTTTGAGAATACGGGTTTCTGAGTAAACGGCTGTTCCTGTCATGTTCACTTTCACATGGCTGCCGACTTCGTTCATTTCGATCTCCACTTTTCCGTCTTTCCCGATTTCCTGCCCTTGTTCAATGATAAATTCACGCTGCTCAGAATTGCCGTACTGTTTCATATAAGCCCCCATTACGCCGGATGCTGTTCCGGTCACGGGGTCTTCTACCGTTCCCGAATACGGGGATGAAAAGTGGCGTCCGTGCAGGTCGCTGTCGGAATGAACGGTTTCAAAGGTAAACGGGTGAACTGAAGCCTTTGGCAGATCAACTAACACTTCCGGAAATTGCTTGTTATCCGGAACCATTTTTTTGCAAGCTTCTAATGATCGTAGCGGAACGATAGCTGTCCAAATGCCGGTGCTGCCAAACACAATCGGGAGGTCTTCATGAAAATCCGCTTCGGTGATTCCCAATGCGCCGGCAAGTTTTTCCCGATCGCCGGTAAATGGTTTGAATTGCGGAGAAGCCTGTTCAAGCGTGATATGAATGCGGCCGCCTTTTTCAGCAATCTTCACAGGCAGGATACCGGCTTTCGTTTGGATGCTGTACGTTTTTCCGCTCTCCAGCATTCCTTTTTCACATAATGCGTACAGAGAAGCGACTGTTGCATGACCGCACAAATTCATTTCGTGTCCAGGGGTAAAGTAACGGAGTTCAAGATCAGCCGACTCGCTTTTGCGGATAAAGGAGGTTTCTGAATATCCGGCACGCTCAGCTATGGTCTGCATCTCTTCGTCAGTGTAATTGCCCCCCTGCAATACGACGCCTGCAGGGTTTCCTTTGCCGGGACTGCTTGTAAATGCTTCATATTTTAATACCTTTATTTCTTTCACTTGTCTGCCGCCCTTTCTTTATCAATGTCTCTGTCAGTATAGCAAAAATGATTGTGAATTTTCAGTAATTATCAGAAAAACCCATTTTCTTTTTAAGAAAATGGGAGTGCTGACGATCAAGAATTTCTCGTTTTATAGAGCAAATAAATAAAATACGGGGCGCCGATAGCTGCAGTAAAAACGCCGGCTGGCACTTCCACCGGAGCAAATAAGGTTCTGCCGGCGATGTCTGCTGTTAAGATCAGCAAAGCCCCGATGAGTGAAGACACCGGGAGCAGCGCACCATAAGACGAGCCAACGAGCCGCCTTGCAATATGGGGCGCCATCAGCCCGACAAAACCGATTGTGCCGGCCACCGAAACCGCACAGCCCGTAAGAGCCGTACTCAAAAGAAGCAAGAAAAAACGATTTCGCTGCACGGCGCTTCCCGCACCCGCCGCAATATCTTCGCCCAGCATCTGTATATTCATATTTTTTAGCGCAATCATACAAATCAATAAGAGAATGACAGATAAAATAATAGCTATTTTTACATGCTGCCAGTTTGACCCATAAACTGACCCAGTAATATACACATTAGCTTGGGATGCCCGGTAAATCGGGCCTTTGATCATCAGGAGGGTGGTCATCGCTTGTGCCGACATGGAAAATCCGATCCCGATGAGCACCAGCCGAAATGTAGAGGCACCATTTTTGTATGCCAATAAATAGACGACGAGTCCGACTGCTGAGGCGCCGATAAAAGCAACCGCCGGAAGCCATGACAGACTGATCGTAAGTGTACTGCTGCGATCTGAGAAGAACATCATCAAAAGCACAACTGCTACCGCCGCTCCTCCCGTTATTCCGATAATATCCGGAGATGCGAGAGGGTTTCTGACGAGCCCCTGCAATATTGCGCCTGCCGCCGCCAAACAGACGCCGGCGCATAATGCGGTCAAAATTCTTGGCATGCGGAATGACATAATCATCAGTTCGTTCAGCTTCGAACCTGCACCAAAAAATGTTTTTGCCACATCCCAGGGAGGAATAAACCTTTGCCCGAGACCAGCGCTTATGATCAATACAGCTGCAGTTAATCCCAGTAACACAAAAAAGACGATCCATGCTTTTTTTTCAGCCGCGGTAACGCCAAAACGAAGTTTCATAGTTTTGCCCCCCTTCTAGCGATGTACACAAACACAGGCATACCGATTATTGCGGTCATGACCCCGACAGGAACTTCCTGGGGCATAATGATGTATCGCGCACCGATATCCGCCGCAACAAGCAAAATCGCACCCAAAACCGAGGAAAACGGCAGAACCCAGCGATAATCATTGCCGACGATAAATCGGGCAAAATGCGGAATAATGATGCCAATAAAGGAAATAGGCCCGGCAATGGCAACAGCAGATCCGGCAAGCAAAACAACACAAACTGCCATCACACATTTCAGCAGGCCCGTTTTTTGGCCGAGTCCTTTTGCCACATCTTCTCCCATGACGAGGAGATTAATCTTTTGGCCAAGAAAGAAGCAGATCACAAGCGCTGCAGCTGCATACGGGAGCATTGTCATCAGCAGATCCAGACTCCTGCCCTGCACAGAGCCGGTCAGCCAAAATAGCACCTGAGCAAGCTCGAGTTCATTGACAGAAAGCAAGCCTTGGGTGAGAGAAGAAAACATGGCCGCCATGGCAGCCCCCGCCAGCGTCAGTTTGATTGGCGTCAGCCCTTCCCTTCCAAACGATCCTGCGGCATAGACGATCGCGGCGGTAAATGTTGCCCCTAGAAACGAGCTCCATACCAGCGCCTGGGGTGACTGAATATGCAGAAAAAACGATCCGGCAACAATAAAAAACCCGGCACCGGCATTAATCCCGAAAATGCCCGGTGACGCAAGCGGATTTTTTGTGAGCGCCTGCATGAGAGCTCCCGCGGCTGCAAGCGAGGCGCCGACGACTGTCGCAACCAAAGCGCGCGGAAGCCTGACATCCTTGATGATGACATGCTCATTTGTTCCGTTGAAGGAAGTAAACGCCTGATAAACCTGTCCCCATGACGTACCTGTATAGCCGAAAACGACGCTTGCGCAGACAGCCGCCAGTAAAATGAAAATCAGACATACTAACACAATCCATTTTGAAGATGCCTTTTTGCAGATCATGATCTAATTCTCCTAGTTACTTACTATGTAATGTTTGTTTTTGAGAATAATCCTCAATTAGGGATTGACACTCTTAACACTGCTTATTATGATCTAAATGATAATGAATTTCAATATCAGGAGGAAAAAGATGAAAAAGCATATCAGCATGCTATTCGTTATTTTAATGGCCGCTATGGTACTTTCTGCCTGTAATGGTTCAGAAAGTTCAAGCAACAGCGAGGGATCAAGCAATAAAACAAGAACGGTCAAACATGCAATGGGGACATCAGACAACATTCCCGCCAATCCAAAACGGATTGTTGTTTTAACAAATGAAGGAACAGAAGCGCTCTTAGCGCTTGGCATGAAGCCGGTCGGAGCCGTAAAGTCATGGAAGGGCGACCCTTGGTATGACTATCTGAAAGATGACATGAAAGGTGTTAAAAACGTCGGTCTTGAAACAGAACCGAATGTGGAAGCCATCGCAGAATTAGAGCCTGATTTAATTATCGGAAACAAAGTGCGCCAGGAAAAAATTTATGATCAGTTAAACGCAATTGCGCCGACTGTTTTCGCTGAATCTTTAGCCGGGAACTGGAAGGACAACCTGACTCTGTACGCCAACGCGGTGAATAAGGCAGACAAAGGCAAGGAAGTGATTGCCGATTTTGATAAACGCGCTTCTGATTTAAAAGACAAGCTTGGCGACCAGACTGACAAAACCGTTTCTGTCGTACGCTTTTTATCCGGCGAGTCAAGAATCTATTATACCGATTCATTCTCGGGGATTATTTTAGACCAGCTTGGCTTCAAACGCCCTGAAAAACAAGTGGAGCTGTTTAAGAAACAGAAGGACCAATTTACATTCTCAACAGACAGTAAAGAGTCCATTCCTGATATGGATGCAGATGTGCTGTTTTATTTTACATATAAAGCCGATAATGCAAAAGAAAATGAAAAATGGGCCAATCAGTGGACTAGCAGTTCACTATGGAAAAACCTGAAGGCCGTGAAGTCAGGTAATGCCCATGAAGTTGATGATGTGGTGTGGACAACCGCAGGCGGTATTAAAGCCGCAAACTATCTGCTTGATGATATTGAAACCTATTTCTTAAAAACAAAATAAAAAAGGCTCCGTCTTACGAGACGGAGTCTTTTTTGCTTTTGCCGATCAGACGCGTGACGAGGAACATGGTGACAGAAAGAGATCTGTTTTTTCGGTACGCCAAGTATTTGCCGCGCCACTCGGGTTTGTATTTTTCTTTAAAGGCTCTTAGTCCGCTAAAGCTGTACATGTATCTGACATTATTAAAAATGATGGCGGCAAATCTTTCTGACCAGAAGGATGTAAAAGCCGTGCCAACATTGGCCAAGGGCGCCATCCCCATGTTAAACGACGTGAAGCCCTCCTCCTTCGCCCATAAAAACATCCGGATAAACAATGCATCCATAATGCCGTTTGGGGCGTCATCGCGGTAGCGCATCAGATCAACTGATATCTCCCCTTCCTGATACATCGGCATGACATTTGCGAATGCAACGATCTCTCCTTCCGCATTTTTCATGTAGGCGATCGGCGCTTTCTGTAAATAGGAGCGATCAAAAAATCCGAGCGAGAACCCCTTCTCCCTTTTCGGGCCGAGCCATTCGTCAGAGATCTGTTTCAGCTCCTCCAAAAACGCTTCGGAAAATGGGGGATGATCCACATGGAAGGTATATTCCTCCCGTTCAAACCGGTTATTGATAGCCCGGAGGCCGGCTTTTTTCTTCCCTGTCAGGGTAAATGTATTTAAATCCACATAGGCTTCCTCGCCCAGTTTAAAGAAGTTATAGCCAAAATCGTGATACAGCGCCATGTCCTCTCGTTCAATTTGATAGAACAGGACACTGAAGCCTTTTTGATGCGCTTCATTTAGAAATTCTTCCAGAACGAGCGGGAATGATTCTCTTTTGCCTGACGGATCGCCGAGCACGACCAGTCTTCTGGCGATTTTTCCAAACAGCAGCATTGCATTTCCGTCACTTGAAAAATAAAACCGCTTATCTCCAAGAAAGCCGAGATGGCTCAGCGCGTTGCCCCCATTTTCATTTAAAAACGAAGCAAGGCGTTTGGAATCAGCTTTTTCCCCGATGGGTTTTGTCTTCTTATGATACACCATTGTAAATATGAAGAAGAACAGCGGCACGATGATAATTGCCATGATCGTCGCATACGTAATATGAGAATCGCTGTGGACGAAATATTCATGCCGCATCACCTTCTTCATCCGGTCCCAAATGAAACTTGCGATGACGTTGTAGTTAAAGAGCGCCACAGTGAAAAGCGCTACAGCGAAAAGCAGTTGCCCCAGCGTATAGGATGCCTGTTCCCGGACAAATTGTTTTTTCAAAAGCACAAGCAATACAATAATCATCGGCAATACGAATATGGCACTGATATTGAGTCCTTTTAAGAAGCTGAACACAAACCCGCCGACGAGGGCTGTTATCGCCATCGTATAGGATCGTTTTGTCCGTTTATAAAGCTCGATCGGCAAAATCAGCAGAATGAGCGCTGAGCTTAAGGACAGCCCGTTGAACAGCAAAAGCGCCGGGCGCGGAATGTGCGGAATGACGGTAAGCCTGTCAATCGGCAAGGATACTGACGCCAAGACAATCAAGCCGGCAACAAACACAATAAGCGAAAGCGAGCCTTGCAAAATTCTCACTAAGATTGCCCGCTGGACGATAAGCAAAACGTTTGTCGTCTCAATAGCCGGTGCGATGCGCGGGTTCGTTTCGAGCCGTTTCATTGTATTTTCGGTCAGGTCGCCGGCAGCAAAGAACAGTCCGAGACCGAATGGGATAAATGAATAGACGATCCTGTACAAAACAATTGATGTAACAATCGCCTCCTGGTGATAGCCAAGCTGCTCCATCCCGAGCAAAAACAAAAGGTCAAACGAGCCGAAGCCGCCCGGCACGAGGCTGATCATCCCTCCGATCGCCGCAATGACGAATACACCGAACACATACCTCATATCGGCATGAATGCCCATCGCAAACAAAGACAGGTAGATGACGACTCCAGCCATAAGCCATTCGGCAACCGAAGCGCCAATATATGCGAAAATCGGATTTTTCACTTTATCCGCATTCTCTTCATCTTCGCCTTTTTTGCCTTTTATTTTGGACACTGCCAGGGATATTGGCAAAATTAGCGCAAAACCGATAACGACCGCCCACAGCCAAGGCTTTTCATGAATCACTTCATCCACTGGCAGCACTCGTGCAGCGACGAATATGCTGAATACAGATAACCCGAGCAGCATAGATGATGTCAGCCAGGCGATTCCTTTCACAAGGGCCTTATGGTCCTTCGTATGCTCCTTATAAAACATCATTCTTAACCCGACTCCGGCCAAACCGCCAAACCCGAGCACATTATTAAATGAATTGGCGATCCAGGAAACCCTGAATACCTTTCCGTTCGTGATCGATAGGCGCAGCGAGTATTTCAGGACGTAATCATACAGCGACATGGCCGCCACAGCCAGCAAGCCGATCAATACAAGGATGAATAAGTCCGTTCGTTCCAGCCCGTTGATGACCATGAGTGTACGTTTGAATGACAGATTTGTCAGTTCTTTTTTCGATTGATAAATAACAAATAGCAAAACAGCAATAGGAAAAACGATTTTTAACATTGATAAAGCATTTTTTTTAATCAGCAATGGTCTCTCCAATCATATTCTAGTTCGATCTTTTTCCCCCAATAATCTCCAACTCATTATACACTACCGCTATTTTTCGGACAAAGTCCCTAATACAGTTTCTGCTCCCTTTCTTTCAGCAGTGAAAATCGAGTAATATGGTAAAAGGAGCGAATGATGAGGAAGTGATGAAATGGAATATAATTTACATGATACTACAGTCTTAAACGAAAACATTCTTTCATCTGAGGAGCGGGAAATATGGGTGCTCTATATGAAGGTCTTAACCTCTGCCGGACTCGGTGATGTGTCTGAGTGGATGAAGCTGGATATGAGCATGCCGCAGATGAAAGTGCTGATGCTATTAAACAATCACGGAACACTGAAAGTGAGCGACATCGCTGAAAAAATGGGGGCTTCCCTGTCCAATACAACAGGACTGCTTGACCGCCTTGAAAAATCAGGATTTGTCAAACGCTCACATTCTGAAGAAGACCGCCGCTCTGTAGTTATTCAGTTGACAGAAAATGCAAAAAAAATTTTTCGCGGTCTGTATGAAAAGGGCCACCTGAAATTAAAGCGTTCACTGGAACTGCTTTCTCCCGAAGAAAAGCAGGCCGTTTCCGAAGGGCTTTCTATCCTTTCCAAAGCATTGGAAAAAGCAAAAAAGGAATAAGGTTAAAGTCTGTCATCCGCAAACTGCGGGCGCAGGCTTTTTTTATTTGACATTTAGTTCATTTAAAATGAATAATATATTCAAAGTGAATTAAAAAAGGGGATGATGAATATGTCTGAAGCATTAACAGAGCAGAAAAGCCAAAAGTGGGCAATCAGCCTGTTTACGATTGGTGTGTTTATGGCTGCGCTTGATAACGGAATTATTTCGGCTGCTTTAACAACAATAAACGAGTCGTTTGCCGTTTCTCCTTCCTGGGGATCATGGGGCATTACCCTTTATACGCTCGGTCTTAGCGTCAGTGTGCCAATCGTCGGAAAGCTCTCCGACCGCTACGGCAGAAAGAAACTATTTATCATTGAGGTTTGTCTGTTCGGGCTTGGTTCTTTGCTAGTTGCTTTGAGCCAAAGCTTTCCGCTCTTTCTAATCTCTCGGCTGATTCAGGCGCTTGGGGGCGGCGGGATTTTCATCATCGGCAGCTCGCACATTCTCGCGACCCTTCCAAAGAAACAACAGGGGAAGGCGCTGGGGCTGCTTGGCGCGATGAATGGGATGGCTGCTGTGCTCGGTCCAAATATTGGAAGCTTTCTGCTAGATTGGACCGGGTCTTGGCATTGGCTGTTTTTGATTAATTTGCCGATCGCGGTGCTATTGGTTGTTTTCGGTGCACGTTTTATTGCGGAAACAAAAGCGCCTGAAGCTAAACGTCTCGATGCGGCTGGAATCTTCCTTCTGTCCCTGTCGATTTTAGCTGTGATGTACGGCATGACGAATCTTGACGGAGCACATCTTTTAAACAGCTTGGGAGATCCGGAGGTTTATGGGTGTATTCTTTTTGGCATTCTCTGTTTTGCAGGGCTTGTTTGGTTTGAAAAACAGGTTGAAATGCGCGGGGGCGATCCGATTTTGGCGTATTCTCTGCTGCGGAACAGCACGTTTCAGCGCACGCTTATGATCGGTTTGTTATCCGGCGGACTCTTGGCGGCGGTCATTTTTATCCCGTCATATGTTGAGCAGTATTTAGGCGTCCCCGCGGCAAAAGCAGGCTATTGGATGACGCCGCTTGCGTTAGCTTCCGGAATTGGGGCCTGGCTTGGCGGAGTTCTCACAGACAAAAAAGGACCGGTGAAAACCATTGTTCTTTCGGGAATCATTTCATGTGTGGGATTTGCTTTATTTCCGCTCTGGGTGACGGAGAAATGGGAGTTTGTGATCGCAAGTGTGATAGCTGGGATCGGTTTTGGCTTTCTGTTAGGCGCGCCGCTGAACGTCCTTGTATCAGAGGCAGCGAAAACGAATAAGGGCACAGCGCTCGGCACACTTTCATTGGTAAGGCAAATTGGCCTGACATTGGCACCTACTCTTTATGCAGGCTTTATCACAGCCGGGTTTAACCAAATCGACGATGAGATCAGCAGCCGCTTACCGGACAGCGGACATTCAGAAAAGGCGATGCAGATGATTCCGGAAATCAACAGTTCTGATGTTTCTTCTTTACAAGAACAAATCGAACGCATTCCCGTGCCTGAAGTCCAAACCGCGATAAGCGACGCCATTCATGCAAGTATCGCCAGCGGCTATCATCATTTATATGCCGCTGCTGCTGTGATTTCACTGCTGGTGATTGCTGCTATCACTCTTCCGGCTTTCCGCCGGCAAAAGCGTTAAGACCACCCCATCCGTTTGGAAAGTTCCGTAATATGAGCGATATGGTGATGTGAGTGCCAGACATACAGCCCTAGCGCGTTTTCTAGCGTCATGATCTCCTTTGTATCAGGATGGTAAAACCCGCGCTGAAATTGCTGCTTCGTTAGACTGCGGAGAAGAGCCGTCCATCGTCCGTGAAGCTCCTGTAAAAGTGCTAGTGAACCGCTCGGATCTGCTGTTTTCGAGTCCTTTAGCTCTGACCATGCTTTTTCATCATACGGACGGATGGCCGGTGTCTCCTCCGTCAAGCTCAATTTAAAACGAGTATAGCCGTTCATATGACTGTCAGCCAGATGATGAACAACTTGGCGAACGGTCCATCCCCCGTCCCGGTAGGGTGTGTCAAGCTGGCTGGTTGTCAAGCCTTCAACGGCTTGCATCAGTTTGGCCGGCACCTCTTCAAGCGCCTGAATCCATTCTTCTTTCAGCTCCTTCGATACGGATTCCCTCGGCTGGTATTCTCCTATTGGATAGCTTAGATTGGCTGTTGTCATGTATGTTCTCCCTTCGGTTCAATCTTCTCCTTTATTTTACAAGAAAAAGATTGTGCACGTGCATAAATTAAACCCGCTGAAGGTTGAAGGAATGGAGACTGCAATCATAATGTAAACAGAATAACACATTACAAACGGCAGGAGCCTCTCTCCTGCCGCTTATTTTTCACCCCGCGTGATCACGCACTTCTACTGTTACTTTCTTCTGTTTTGGCTGATAGACCTTCCCTACAAATAAATAACCGTATTTACATTTATTCAGCGCCCATGAGGTCAGGATCGGGCCGGCTGTGCACACGGCAAACAACAGGAGAACAGCCGGTACGGCAGGTATTTCGGGCATATTCAAAAGCAGCACGTAGCCGATAATCATAAAATAGGCATGGAGCAGATAAATCGAAAAGGAGTAGTTGCTGATAAACATCATGATTTTCGGCACATGCTTTATTTTAGAAAACAAGTGAAAGCACAGGAAAATCATACTTGTTGAGTACAGCATGATATCGGGCCGTTTTGAGCTGATCATGCCGATTTCACCAACATAAGAAACAGTGACAACCAGCGCGCCAGAAGCAATTGCGGCGCCGTATACCACCCAGCGGTATTGGTTCAGCAGCGTTAAAAAGCGCTTGTACTCTTTTCCGCAATAGTAGGCAAGACAAAAGTAGAAAAGCCAGCCTGCGAACGGAACCCAGAAAAATGGAAACCCCCCGCCCTCTTCAGGAGCAGGAGCAGAAGCAGGACTGACTACAGCGAAATAGCTTAAATATGCCGCTGTCACCACAAATGAAATGGACAGCACCCATTTCAGCGATGCTTTTTTCAGATACTCATGAAACAGCATATGCAGAAAGTAAAATTGAAAAATAACAAGAATGAAGTATCCAATAAAGTTTCCTAAGAATACATTCGCCAGGTACTTTTGCACGAACGCAAGAAAGGTTACCTCTCCCCCCATCGCACTTGTCATCAGCAGCGCATCGACAGCCGCGATAAATAAAAAAGGGACGAAAATCACTTTCCCCCGCTTCTTTAAAAAACCGTCCGGGACCCCGTCAGGATAAGAACGCGCCAGCAAAAATTCAGAGATGAAGATGAAAGCAGGCGTGCTGAACATCAGGAGTGTGCGGAACGAATCAATAGTGTGAGACATATCAGCGAGAGCTTCTGCCTGAAGCATCAGGACCATTGAAATGATATGGAGCAGAACGACACTTAAGCACGAAATGCAGCGGATCATAAAAATTTCTTTAATTTGCATAACAGCGCTCCTTTTATTTCAAATTTTTAGAAATCGATGGTTGTACCTTAACATGTCTGAACCACTTTGGAAAAGTGCCTGATGACATAAATTAGAATATGAATTATAGACTAAGGTCTTAAAAATTCTTGTTTTAGAGAATCGAAAAAACCTGCTGTCTTGTTACAGCAGGTTTTTGGCAATGAACTATTAATTTGTATTAAGGCCTCCGCCATTCAATCCTTCTTTGATATAGCCGTTCACTTGGCTATTAGAAAGCAAGCCAATATGGCCGATGCCATAAAGCTGGATGTTTCTGGCTCCTTGTAAACGAGACAAGCTATTGATTACAATTTCATCATTTAGACTGTAGATAGATGTATAGAGGATTTTCTGATTTGGATCTGTGCCCGGCAGTGCTGTTGATGAAACTAAACCATTAGCCCCTCCAAGCGTTACCACATTTTGAATCTTATTGCCCCCGCCTAAATATTTAATATAATACAGCGTGTTGGCGCCTCCCATACTATGAGCCACAATATCTACTTTTTTGGCTCCCGTTTCTTTTAAAACACGGTCAACATATGCAGCGAGCTGCGGGCCGTTATTTAGGTTGTTCCCTGTTTTATCATAAAAATCAATTGCATACAGTTTGTTGCTTTGCCAGCCTTGAGAAATTAAGTAGTTTTTAATAGCGAAAAAGTTGTATGAGGCACCACTTATTCCATGAACAAGAACAACAGGATTATGTACTGATTCAGCTTTTGCGCTTGACGGCGGCGCGGCTAGAACAGATAGAATCAGTGATAAACAGATAGTGGATGCAAAAAGTATTTTTTTCACGTTTATTTCCCCCTTAAAATGTTTGTACCACCAATTTCCTATTATACATAAAACATCTACTTTGTTAATGTTTTTTTCAGAAAATTAATTATATATATTTTTTTCAAATGATAAATGAAGCTGAATCCCATATTCTTCGATTCATTTCGTACCTATCATCTTTATTTCCCAAGTAGACAGGTTGTGTTCCCTTCCTCCCTTTTCTATAATAAGGGGAATAGGCAGTTAGGATCACAGTTGAGCATTGGCTCATCTTTTTTGTGAAACAGCCATAGACACGGAGGAAAGCATGAGAGTATTAAAATACGCCATATTAGGGCTTTTGCGAAAAGGCGAATTGAGCGGATACGATATTACGAGTTATTTTAAAGAGGAGCTCGGCCAATTTTGGAGCGCCAAGCACAGCCAGATTTATCCTGAGCTCAAAAAGCTGACGGATGAAGGTTTTATCACGTTCCGGACGACAATTCAAGGCACAAAGCTTGAGAAAAAAATGTACACCCTGACAGACAGCGGAAAGCAGGAGCTGCATGACTGGCTGATCCGCCACCAGCCGATACCGGAGACGGTGAAGGATGAATTTATGCTGAAGGCTTATTTCATTTCTTGTCTATCGCGACAGGAGGCTTCTGAGTTGTTCAAAGACCAGCTGCAAAAACGCAAAGCCAAGCTGTCTGATCTGCAGGGAAGCTATGAAAAGCTTATGGCTTCAGCGGAGCCGATGTCGTTTTCTTCACCAGACTTCGGCCACTATCTTGTGCTGACGAAAGCGCTGGAGAGAGAGAAAAATTATGTTTCTTGGCTGGAATCAATTTTAGCTATGATCGATAAGGATTAACCGGGAGCGCCCTTCAGGCTGCACCCATACGAATGCGGTTTACCCACATGCAAAAAAACATCTGCCTAAACGGCAGATGTTTTTTACGCGCGGAGCGCTTTCAGCCCCACTGTGAAGGTAATTGCCGCAAAAGCAAGCAGGATGCCGCAAATCCCGAGAATATCTGTGACGTGCGCGTCGTTTGCGATAATCTCAGTCAGCCCGCTCATCGCCCACTTTTGCGGAAGAAATTCTGCAATAGACTGCATAAATTTCGGCTCAATGTCTATCGGCCAATACATTCCGCTTACCATACATGTTGCGATGACGAATAAGTTGCCGAACGCAAGCTGCTGTTCCGGCGTTCTGACATTGGCCGCAATCACCAATCCGAAGCCGACAACAGTCAGCAGAAAAAGCGACACTAACACAATAACCGCAGCCGGATTCCCCCAGTTAACGCCAAACAGCCAATGGGTTGCGAGAAGCAATATGCCAAATTGAATCCAGCCAATGACGAAGAAGGACAGCACATATCCTGCACCAATTTCCGCTCGGCTGACGGAGGCTGTAAGCAATCTGGACCAGACGCCGTTTTTTCTTGCTTCTAAGATGGTTCCCGTTGCCCCCATCATGGTCAGCATGACAAACAGGATAGAAAAGCCTGCTGCTCTGGAAGCTGTATCACTTATGCCCGTGCCTTCTTTTTTATCACTGAGCGCCTTTTGTTTTACGGCTGGCACTGCATCTTCATGCTCTATTGCGATAACTGATTTATAAGCCGCCTTCCAGTTCTCCCCTGCAGCCTGACCCGCCGCTTTTGCCGCTGCAATCTGAATATTGAGCTTTGCCAATGTGCTTTCTGCGTACTGTTTCGCCATCGGCGCTTCCGACAGCTCCGGGCCGTGGCGGAAGATCAGCTCAGGATGTTTTCCATTTTCCAGCTGTGCTTGGAAGGAGCGGGAAATGACAATGATCCCGGCAATTTTCTTTTGTTTCAGCTTTTCTGATGCTTTGCTTTCAGACATGTTTTCGAACGTATACATCTCATCGTGTGCCGTCAGCTGCTGAATATAATGCTGTGAGAGAATCGTATCATCCTGATCAACGATTGCAAGACGCAGCTTATCATCATTACCGCCAAGCATACTCCCAAATACAAAGGTAAGCAAAAGCGGGGCAGCGAACATCATCAAATAATTCTGCGGTTTCTTGAAAATGAGAGAAAGCTCAATGCCGCAAATGGCTATGATTTTTTTCACTTGGTGTACCTCCTTATCTTGTATGAAGCCGTCTGATACCAAGCACGAGTGAACAAAGGCCGATCGCCGCAAAAAGAAGGACAGGCATTTGAAGGTCAGCCCAGCCTCCCCCTTCCATTAAAGAAAGAAAGCCGTCAAGCGCCCATCGATTTGGCACCGCTTTGGATACAGACTGCAAGACGTCCGGAAATTGGTACAGCGGCAGCATGGACCCGCCGAGAACCGCAAGCAATTGAATACCGAATCCGCCTATCGCATCTGCTGATTTCATATCGCTGATGCACGACGCAAGCAGCATAGAAATGCCGGATACAGCGGCAGCGTAAGAAAGCCCGAGTACACTTACTAACAGCAGATTGCCGCCCCAGTCCACACTAAATACATAGGTTGTGACAATGACAAATATAAAAAACTGTAAGATGGCAAACAGATAGGTTCCGAGCCATTTTCCAAAGAGAATGGCATATTTTTGCGCAGGCGTCAGCAGCATTCTGGCAAGCGTTTCCGTATCCTTTTCCTGTAAGAACGATTTCGCCCCGACTGTCATATGAAACAGCATAAACATGCAAAGCATTGCCGCAGAATAGTATTGAAAACTGGTAACGGCTTTGCTGCCGACTGATTTCTCCGTCACAGTGGGCTTGTTACCCGTTTCTTTTTCGAGCGTCTTGACCAGCTTTTCTGCAAAATGTGAAGGATCAAGCTTTCCTTGCTTGACAGCTTCTGTTTTGCTGAGGTAGTCCATTGAGGCTGACGCGGCTTCCTTTACCGCTCTATATTGCTCTATAAAAGAGCCGGCGGCTGTTTTGATAATGGCGCTTTTTAAGGTTTGATCAGGGTCAGCATAGACAAAAGCTGAAGTTTTGCCGGCTTCCCATTGGCTCGGAATGACGATGCCGACATCGATTTTCTTTTCATCAAGCTGTTTCTTCATTTCATCTTCACTGCCGGCTTGTGTGACCTTTATCGACTTTATTTTTTTGAGTACATCTGTTTTGAACATGTTCGCTGCTTCTGACTGATCAGCTTGGACATAGCCGACTTTGATGTCATCAATCTGGCTGCCTCCGTCAACAACCGATCCAAGCGCCGCCCCTAAAATACACGTTAGGATCAGCGGCATTAAGATAAGCATCATAAATCCTTTTCTGTCCTTGATTCTGATTTTGACATCTTTCCATGCGATCCATATGCTTTTTTTCATAGAAGTCCCTCCTCAATCCCGCAAAGTGCGTCCGGTCAGATTCAGAAATAGGCGCTCCAGATTTGGTTCCTGCACCTGAAGAGACAGCAGATTTATATGGTGGGCAGCGGCTTCAGCAAGCAGACTGGTGACAACCTTCTCATGGCGGGCCGCAGAAATGTCAATTTTGAGCTCTGATTCTTGTACTGTGACATTATTGACATGAGCCAAAGAACGGATCGCAAAAAGAAACGCTTCGTCCATCCCGCTAACCGTGAGCTGAATGATGGTATCGCCTCCAAGACGGCTGCACAAATCGGTTTTTGTACCGATCGCAATCATTTCTCCACGATCTATAATGCCGATCCGGTCGCATAAATACTCGACCTCTTCCATGTAATGGCTCGTATAGATCACTGTCATGCCTGTTTCATTAAGCTGTTTCACCGTTTCTAAAATATGATTTCTCGATTGAGGGTCGATGCCGACAGTCGGTTCATCCATGATCAGCAGCTCTGGCTTATGCATTAAGGCGGCCCCGATGTTGATTCTCCGTTTCATTCCGCCTGAGAACGTTTCAATTTTATCTTTGGCCCGCTCAGTCAGGCCTACATATTCAAGGACCTCTGCCGATCTTTTTTTGGCCTCGCCGTGTGAAAGTCCGTACATTTTCCCCCAAAACATCAGATTCTCAATGGCTGTCAGCGTCGGATATAAAGCAATTTCCTGCGGGACAACGCCGATTTTTTGTTTCGCTTTGGCCGTTTCTTTTCCGATGACATAGCCGCCGACTGTGATGCGCCCGCTGTCATGCGGCACCAGGCCGGAAATCATCGAGATGGTTGTGGACTTTCCCGCTCCGTTTGGGCCGAGCAGCCCGAACGACTCCCCTTTTTGAAGGGAAAAAGAAATGCCTTTCACGATTGTTTTTTTTCCATATGCCTTTTTGATGTTTTCTGCTTGCAGCATGTCGTTTCACTCCTTTTTTAATCCCATTGCCATTGTAGAAAAAAGAGAGGCATGCGGCATGTAGCGGCAGATAGAACATAAGGCATGAAAAAAAGGCCTGGAAAAAGGCCTTTTCAAAGAAACGCATATGCTGAACGTCATATGTCAAAAGACAGATATACCATATCTGACGGAATAGATGGCGGCTTGGGTTCTGTCTCTGACAGACAGCTTGCTGATAATGCTTGAAACGTGATTTTTTACTGTACCTTCTGTAATGAACAGCTTTTCGGCAATTTCTTTGTTATTCAGCCCGTACCCCAGCTCAGCCAGAACTTCCATTTCACGCTCGGTCAGGTCGAAGAGCTCCTTAGGTTTTTCTATCTCGTTTATTCCTTTCAGCTGTTTTTCACGCTTCCATTCATTCAGCATTTGGGCAGTCAGTTCCGGAGGAAGCACCATTCCGCCCGAATGAACAGTCATCACTGCTTTTACAATCGTATCTGCCGACATATCCTTCAGCAGATACCCGCTCGCACCTTCTTCAAGCGCTTCTGCAATCAGCTCTGAATCCTTGAAGGTCGTCAGCATCAAAACCTTTACGCCGGGCAGCGAGCTTGTAATCAATTTTGTTCCTTCAACTCCGTTGGACACCGGCATTCGGATATCCATTAACACAATATCCGGCTTAAGTTCCTTCGCCTTTTCGTAGGCTTCCTGTCCGTTTCGCGCCGTGGCGATGACATCGAGCTCGTCTCTGAGCTGAAGCAAGGAGGCCAGCCCTTCTCTGACGATATCCTGATCGTCGGTAATGATGATCTTAATCATGATAAACTCTCCTTTTGCTGCGCGGGCCCGAAGCTCCATTTTTTATTAGCCAGTGAAAATTCGGCGATTACAGTAAATCCTTTATCCGGTTCGCTCTCAAAACGGATCAATCCCCCATGCTCCGCTGCGCGCTTTTTCATATTCAACAGGCCAAAGCCGAGTGCAGTCTCGGGATTTCCTTTTCCGTCATCCTTAATGACAAGGCGGATGCTGTCCGGTGTGCAGGCAAGCTGGATTGAACAGGCTGTGGCGCCGCCGTGCCGTTTGGCATTGGTCAGTGCTTCCTGCACCGTTCTGACCAAAGTCGGATGAAGAGACAGCGGGATCATTGCAGGATCACCGCTGACCGCAAATTCGGCTGCAACTCCCGCATTCTTGTAAAAGTCTTCTGTCAGCTGTTTTAGGGATTCAATTAATGAAGGACTGTTTTCCGTTTGCAGAGTGCGCACTGATAAGCGGACATCATCAAGCGCTTCACGTGCCAGCGTTTCACATATCCCGACCGTCTCCTCCGCTTTTTGGCCGTCTCTTTTTTGCCATTCACGAAGAAGCTGCAGCTGAACGAGAAGAGCCGTCATTTTATGCCCCACTGTATCATGGATGTCCCTTGCCATTCTGTTCCGCTCGTGAATGGCGGTCAGCTCTTCAACCTGTTTCGCATATAAATGCAGCTCCTGGTGTGCAGCAGACAGCGCCAGGTGGGACTCCGTCAGTTCCTGATACTGCTGTTTTGCCGTTTCCTCCGCATCCATCAGCTTGCGGATTAATTTGCCTACGACTCCGCAGAAGACAACAAATGTCATGCTGATACAATGATCCATCACATATTCATCACCGAACATACGATATGTGCGAATGAGAACAATCAGCCACATCATAAAACAAAAACAAAGGACAAACCACACAGTTTTGCGGTCAAATCCCTTCAGAAAAAAGGTAACAGCAACCGGGCTGAGCAATGTAATATATAAACCTGTACCCGGAAACATGAAACCGAACGAAAAGCCAACTGCAATATCAATGAGGCAAAACAAGATGCCATATTTCTCTACTCTTAATATAAGATGATTTGCTAAGAAAACACCCGCACCCGCAGCTATGAACAAATACTCATACCATCGGTCGTCCTCTACAAGGAAAAAATAAACCGAACAGCTTACCATTAAGGTGAAAATTCTAGTAAATATAAGAGCCTTCACGCCCATCACTCCCGAATACCCAATTCCCTTTTTATCATACCTGCCTCAAGGCATTTTTGACAGGAGTTTCCGGAAAATAAAAAATCCCCTAGCTGTTTTTTCAGCAAAGGGGATTATAATCAAATCACAAATACAATATGGGCCCCGGAAACAGGATCTTTCACACAGAAGCTGTTTTCCGTTTCTTCAATCGAATATCCGGCATGTTTGACCCGGTCTGCCACTCGATCGAGTTCCCCCCGATGAGGCAGGACAACCGTGTAATAGTCTAATCCGCTGGCATTTGTCGGTTTAGGCGGCGCGTTTCGTCCCGCCCAAATGTTTAAGCCGATATGGTGATGGTAGCCCCCGGCTGAAACGAAGAGAGCAGACATGCCCGCATAGTCTCCGACAATGTTAAAGCCCAGCACATCTGTGTAAAACGCTTTTGCTTCTTTCAGATCGCTGACATGCAGATGAATGTGTCCGATCATTGTATCGTTCGGAAGTGCTGTTTTCCGCTCAGCTCCGGCTTCTTCCATAAGACCCTCGATGTCCACCGCGGTTGTCGTCATGACGTAGTTTCCTTCACGATCACGCTGCCACGTGCTGCGGGGGCGGTCAGCGTACATTTCAATGCCATTTCCATCAGGATCAGACAGATAGAGCGCTTCGCTGACAGCATGGTCTCCATGTCCGATGGCAATGCCGTGTTCAATCAGGCGGGCGAGCGCGATACCAAGTTCCTTCCTGTTCGGAAGAAGAATCGCAAAATGATAAAGGCCGGTTACAGATCGTTCAGGCAGGACGACAGCACTCGGATTTTCTTCAAGAACAAGCAGGACGTGTTTTCCATCAGCCGTTAATTCGGCTTGGCGGTCAGTCTTTTGTAAGACTTGAAAGCCGATGACATTACAGTAGAACTGAAGAGAGCGCTCCAGGCTGCGGATTGTAAGTTTGGCATAGCCAATGTTTGTATCCTCATGAATGCTGGTCATGCTGTGTATGCCTCTTTTCTTATGCTGATACGTTATCGCTCTTTTTTGCTTTAAACACAAGCGGGTCCAGCGCCAGGAAACGGCTTCCGGAAAGCGCAAGGTGGACAGATGTCAAAAGCAGAAGGTAATCAAATTCTGAATTGCCCATGAATGGCGCTTTCAGCTTAACTGTCATAATGGCGCCGACCAGCGTCAGAGCAAAGAGAACACCGACAATGCGTGTAGCCAATCCGAAGAAGACAAGCACTCCGCCAACGAGTTCAATCACTGCGATGACATACGCCATAAAGCTTGGAAGGCCTATGCTGCCGAAAAATTGGATGGTGCCCTCCATTCCCTGAAACTTTGATAAACCGTGAACAAAAAAGATAATACCTGTCATTACCCTTAAAAGTAATGTGCCAATTTCAAATGATTTATTCATGTGATCCTCCTTGATAAATGTTATCACTTACTTAATGTAAGCTAGTATATATACATAACTTGTTTACGTCAAGTAATTTTGTTACATTTTACGAAAATGAAATAAAAGTACTATAAAACTGTAACAAAAAAGACCTTTGTGAGGGACAAAGGTCTTTTTCTTTATTTCTGAAATTGGCTATCGTATAAGTCACAGTAAAATCCTTTTTGGCGCATCAGTTCATCATGGCTGCCTTTTTCAATCATTTCGCCGTCTTTTAATACGACAATCTGATCCGCTCTTTGAATGGTATTCAGCCTATGGGCGATGATGACGCTCGTTCTCCCCTCCATTAAACGGGCAAGCGCTTCTTGGATTTTCACTTCTGTTACAGTATCAATGTTGCTAGTCGCTTCATCCAAAATGAGCAGAACCGGATCGGCCAGCACGGCTCTTGCTATGGAGATCAATTGTTTCTGTCCTTGACTGATGCCCGAGCCGTTTTGCGTCAGCACTGTATCATATCCTTTTGGCATCCGTTCAATAAAGCCGTGGGCGTTCGCTGTTTTTGCAGCGGCTTCGACTTCCTGATCGGAAGCATCAAGCCTGCCGTATCGAATATTTTCTCTGATTGTTCCCTGAAACAAGAACGAATCCTGTAGGACAAATCCCATGTTTTTTCTCAGGCTTGCTCTGGTAAGGGTTTTAATATCTATACCGTCGATTAAAATCGTTCCCTCGTCAGGCTCATAAAAACGGGCAAGCAGGTTGGTGACAGTTGTTTTCCCAGCTCCCGTCGGCCCGACAAACGCGATGGACTGCCCGGCAGGCACAGTAAACTGTAAATGTTTTAGTGTCTGCTGCCCTTTATCGTAACCGAAGGACACATTCCGGAATTCAATACTTCCTGTTTGGATCGGCTGATGCACGGCATTCTTTTCATCCTCGCGCTCTTCTTTTTCATCAAGCACGTCAAATACCCGTTCAGCGCCGGCAATTGCAGACAGCATCGTATTAAACTGGTTGGCCAGATCGTTTAAAGGACGTGTGAATTGTCTTGAATACTCGGCAAAGACGACGATGGAGCCGATGGAGATCCAGCCTTTCAGCGCGAAAAAACCGCCGATTGCGGCAATCATCGTAAAGCTTAAGTTGTTCAAAGAGTTCATGACTTTCGGGATAAAACCGGAAATCGTCTGCGCCCAGAAACCCGACGTCTTGAGCGCAGCGTTTTTTTCGAGAAATTCGGCTGTGATCTGCTTCTCACGCGAATAGGCTTTGATGACCTTTGCGCCGGAAACAGATTCCTCAATATATCCATTCAGCTCACCCAGGTTTTTCTGCTGTTCTTTAAACAGCTTTCCCGTTCGGTTGGTTATCCATTTCAGGCTCGCTGCCATTACCGGAATAATGGTCAGCGTAATCAATGTAAGGAGCGGGCTCATATACAGCATCACCGCAATTGTTCCGACAAAGGTAATCACGCTTGACAAGATTTGAATGACTGACGTATTTAAGGTAGAGCTGACATTTTCGATGTCATTCGTCACCCGGCTCATCAGCTCGCCGTGCCGCTGTTTATCAAAAAACGGAATCGGCAGCTCATGCAGATGGGTGAACAACTCGCTTCTCATTCTGAAAACAGTGCCTTGAGAAATCGTAATCATCCAATAGTTTTGAAACCAGAGCGACAGGGACTGGATGATATAAATGGCGAGAAGAAGCAGCAAAACGGGAAGCAATCCGCTGACCGTTCGCCCAACAATAAAGTGGTCGATGGCCTTTCCGATCACAAAGGGGCCGAGAAGCCCGAATATCGCGCTGATCACAACCATCAGCATGACAAGTATCAGCAGTCCTTTACGTTCAGCCAAGTATGACCAGATTCGCCTGAGTGTGCCTTTTGTATCCTTTGCTTTTGCCCGCTTTTTCGCGCCCTCTTTTTTGTCGATTGGCAGTTTGGGATATTGGAAAGGCTTGCGGATGTCTTTTAGCATGACTCGCTCCCCTCCCTTCCGAATTGCGACTCGTAAATGCGCTTGTATAGCTGTGATTCAGAAAGCAGCTCATTGTGCGTGCCTTTTTCAATCAATTCGCCATCCTCAAGCAGCAAAATCTCATCAGCTTTCATCGCCGTGGTCATTTTTTGCGTAATGATCAAAGTTGTGCACTCATATGTGCTGATCGCCTCAAGCAGCTTCGCCTCCGTTTGCAGGTCGAGCGCGCTTGTGCTGTCATCCAAAAGAAGGATGGCCGGCTTTCGGATCAGCGCCCGCGCGATGGAAATCCGCTGCTTCTGGCCGCCGGACAGGTTGACGCCTCTTTGCCCCAATACGGTGTCATACCCATTTGGGAGCTTCATAATCGTTTCATGAATTTGCGCATGTTTGGCCGCTTCCATTATTTCATTAAGTGAAGCATTTTCTTTGCCCCAAGCGATATTTTCTTTGATTGTGCCGGAAAACAGGAGCACCTCCTGCGGTACATATCCAATTTGCTTGCGAAGCCCGTCAGCCGGGAAATCACGAATCGGCTTTTCATCTATGTAAATGCTGCCTGAATCCGGCTGATAAAGCCGCGGAATGAGCTGAAAAAGCGTAGACTTGCCAGACCCCGTCGCGCCGAGAATCGCGATCGTTTCTCTTGGTTTTGCGGAAAATGTTACATCCCGCAGCGCTTCTCTGTCCATTTCGGGATAACGGAAGGATACATGCTGAAATTCAATCCGTCCCGCCAAACGATCAGATATGGCGCCTTCCTCCCGCTCATCACCTTCCGTTTCAAGCACCTCGCCAATTCGATCTCCTGAAGCCTTCGCACGGGTAAAAATCATAATCAAAAACGGAAACATCGAAAGTGCGCCCGTAATTCGTGTTGCGTAGTTAATAATTGCAACAACATCTCCGACCTGAGTGCCTCCGCCCGCGATACTGTAAGCCCCTGCCCACAAAACCAAAAGGATGCAGAGGTTCATCATCAGCATCAGCACAGGCATTGTGAATTCCACAAGCTGAAAGGCTGAAACCGTTTTTTCCATCAGCCTCGTGTTCGCTTTGATAAATCGTTTGACCTCGTGGCTGCCGCGGAGCAGCGCTTTGATCAGCTTAATCGCTGTTAGGTTTTCCTGCATGACGGTATTCACCTGATCGAGCCGCTTCTGCACTGAGCGGAACAGCGCCCCGCCTTTCTTTAGGACCCAAAGCAAAAACACGATCAGGATCGGAATGGTCACAAGCAGAAAAAGGCCGAGCTTCACGTTAACGGCGAGCGACAGCACAATACCGCCTGCGATCATTAACGGTGCCCGCAGCATAAACCGCAAACTCATAAAAATCATGTTTTGAACCTGTGTGACATCGTTTGTCAGCCTTGTGATATAAGAAGAGGACGAAAACTGCCCAAATGTAGAATAGGAGAAGGACTGGATTTTTTGAAAAAGCCCTTTTCTCGTATCATAAGAAAAGCTTTGGCTGACATGGGCGGCATAAAAGGAATTCAGCATTCCTGCTGCAAATGATAACACCGTCAGTCCGATCATGACCGCTCCCCATGTCCATACACGCTGCATATCTTGCTTTAATATCCCATCATCGATGATTTTTGCGATCAGTAAAGGCTGCATCAGTTCAACCGCAAGCTCCGTCAACATGAGAATCAGCGCAATTCCCACCAGCAATGAGTATGGTTTTAAAAACGATAAAGCCTTTTGCATGTAAAAGCCTCCAAACCCCTTTTTTACTCGATTATCTCTTTCTTACTTTACTATGACGTTCTTTTTGACGGCAAACGAAAACCCTCCCGAAAAGGAGGGCTGGCATTATTGATTTAATATTTTCTCCACACGCTCCCGCATCTGCGGCACGCTCAATCCGATAATCACCTGAAACGCCTTCCCATTTCTGACGACGCCGTGCGCGCCAAGCGCTCGGAACACGCTGTCAGGCTCAACCTTTGTTTCATCCTTGACGCTGACTCTGAGACGGGTGGCGCAGTTTGTCACTTCAGTGATGTTGTCCTTTCCGCCCAGCGCTTCAATATACAGAAAAGCGGTATCATCTGCCGTTTCAGCAGCGGAGGCCGTTTCGTCCTTGTTTTTTCTTTCTCTGTATTCCTGTTTCGAATACAGCTTTGTTTCCTGCTGATCATCCTTTTCCCGTCCCGGTGTGGCGATATTGAATTTGAGGATTAAGAATCGGAAGACGAAAAAATAAATAGCTGTAAAAGAGAGCCCAATCAAAATTTGATACACATACGTCATACCGTGGCTGCCAAAGAGCGGAATCCAGTTCAAGGTTACCGCTTCGATCAGCCCGCCTCCCATATTACCGACGACACCGGCCATGTACATGACTGTCGACATTGTTGCGGCAAGCACAGCGTGAACCGCAAATAAGAAAGGAGAAATGAATAAGAAAGTGAATTCAATTGGCTCAGTAATGCCCGCGACAATCGCCGTCAGCGTAACAGGAATCAGCAGCCCTGCGACCAGTTTTTTCTTTTCCTTTTTGGCTGTGGCATAAAACGCCAGGGCGATCCCCGGAATGCCGAAGATTTTCGAGTTCCCATGAAGCGCGAATCCGCCCTGCGGGAAAAGCTCCTTCAGCGGTTTGGCGCTTTGCGAATATTCTCCGAGATGCTGTGCCCAATATGTGACGATCCCGCCTTCTGCTACTGCAGGCCCATAAATAAACGGCGTGTAAATAAAGTGATGAAGGCCGGTCGGAATCAAAATCCGTTCCAAAAATGTGTAAATCCAGACGCCCACTGCCCCGGAAGCAACCAGGAAGCTCTGAAGAGATCCGATTCCCGTCTGAACCATCGGCCAAATGTAAGACACGGCCAAAGCGATCGGGATCATAATGAAGAAGGAAATCATCACGATATACGTTGAGCCTTGAAAGATGCCGAGAAAATCGGGCAGTTTTTTATCAAAATAGCGGTTGTGCAAAAAGACGACAATCGAAGAAATAAAGATGGCACCGATAATATTGGTATCAAGTGTTTTGATGCCCGCAATCATCGTTAACCCGCTTGTTCCTCCGACCTCTTGGTTCATGTCGACGCCGAATGCGCCTCCCCATACCGTCAAGATCGAACTGACAAAGTAGTTGAACGTCAGATAAACCGTAAGCGCTTCCAAACAAGCGCGCGCCTGAGCTTTCTTCGCCAAAGCAACCGGGATGCCGATAGCGAATAAGAGCGGCATTTGATTAAATACTGTCCAGCCGCCCTGCTCAATGATATACCAGCACTGATACCAAAACCCGTCAGGATCGGCAAGCGGGCCCATGAGGGTTTTATTTTTAAAAAGCGTACTGATACCGACGATAATGCCGGCGAACGCGAATAATAGAACAGGCACAAACATCGCGCTTCCAAAGCGCTGAATTTTTTGCATCATACCAGAACCCCCTGCTACTCAATGTCATTTTTTTCTGCCTCTTTGTAATCAACATATGCGCGGAACAATGCTTCGCCAACGAGAAAAAATGGTGCAAAAGCAACAATTTCCGTTTTATCACTTAATGTCACAGGTTTGCTTGCCGCATAAAGATTATGCGGAGTCAGTTGGGCGAGGACATTGTTTTTTAAATTCGTAATGGAAATAAAGGGAATACCCTTTGCAGAAAGCATTCTTGCCTGAGGAATCAGCTCCGGTGTTTCTCCGGAAAGAGAAATGATGATAAACAGATCGTTTACTTTAAAATCATCGCGCATCAGTTTAAATTCATTTCTGTCTTCAATCAAAATAAGATACCGATGGCGCGGAATAAACATTCTTTGCAAATCACGGGCGCATATCTTTTGCGCATTTCCTGATCCATACACGAAAATGCGGTCGGCTTCATCAATCAGCTGGCACATCTCCGTCATGTCCTTTGACCTTAAGAATTTCAGATTTGATTCAATATCGTCAAGCAGCTTTTGAAAACTCATACTCTCGCCTTCTTCCGGCTGATCTTCCCACTTTAAAAAGACGCGAAATTCACTGTAGCCGCTGAAACCGAGCTTTTGGGCAAGCCGCAAAATCGAGGAACGCGATACACTGCAAGCTTTGGCCAGCGCGTCAATTCCAAGATGATAGCACGTGTGCTTGTGATTCAATATATATTTTAAAATATGAAAATCGTTGTCATTTAATTTGCCGTAGTGCTGATTAATCAGTTCGTCGAGCTTCATATCAGATCCCCCCATTTTCTTTCTATTATATACAATAACAGATTCGAAAACGGGGGGTATTTCAGTTATGAAATGCGGGTTGGGCTTTGGTCAAGCTCAGGCCAGAAGTCTTTGTTGGCCTCAATTAAATCCTCAAGAATGAGCCTGGCCACACGCGCATTCGGTACTGTTTTTGAGAGGATCAGCGCCTGCCAGAGCTTTTGGAACGATTTCTCCGCCCACGCTTCAACAGTCAGTTTCTCAACAGATACCTGCTGCTCCATCAGCCCTTTTTGGAATTGCGGAATAGTGCCGACGGTGATCGGTTCAGGCCCGTTTGAGCCGACGATACACGGCACCTCGACCATCGCAGTCGGGTCAAAGTTCGCAATCGCACCGTTGTTTTCAACGATCAAGAGCATTCGTTCACCAGTGTTGTAAGCAATCGCCCGGGCTAGATCTACGATATATGAAGCATGATCATCGATTTTAATTTCGCTGTTTTTCGAGGACTGCTCGCGTGTGATCATGTCACATTGGCTGAAAATAAAGGCTTCTCGCCCTTCCATCACTTCGTTTGCCCGCGTATGATTCGGATTTGATTTTTTCACCATGTCATCCGGGAACAAATAATATTGCAAATACGTATTCGGCAATGTGTCAGGATCTGCGGCCTGCACGTCACGCGCCTTGGCGAACGTGTCATTCCAGCTCGCTTCAACAGCTTCAGCCTCTGTTTTCGGAATATACCCGTATTGAGATACATGCTCCTTCAGCTTCGGCATTAAATCGTTGCCCTCTTGATCCTGAATTGATGTCCACCAGCCGAAATGGTTTAATCCATAATAGCGGACCTTCATTTCTTTTCTAGAGGCCAGGCCAAGAATTTGCGCCATCCGGTCTTCAATTCCAACCGGCATATCGCAGATGTTGAGGATTTTTGAATTCGGTCTGAGGCGTCTCGTTGCTTCGGCTACGATCGCCGCCGGGTTGGAGTAATTCAGCATCCACGCATCCGGCGAGTATTTTTCCATGTAATCTAATATTTCAAGCACGCCGCCGATGGAACGCATGCCGTATGCGATACCGCCCGGCCCGCACGTCTCCTGGCCGACAACTCCGTACTTCAAAGGAATTTGTTCATCCAGCGCACGCATCGCGTATTTTCCTACCCTTATGTGCGCCATAACAAAATCGACATCTGTAAAAGCTTCTTCTGGGTCAGTCGTCGCTGTAAATTCAATGTCCGGCGCTTTTTCTCTGATAAAAACGTCACAAGCACCTGCTATGCGATCCTGTCTTTCCTTATCATTATCATATAGCTTCAGCTTTCTGATCGGAAACTCCTCCAAATGGTCCAAGAGCATCAGAACGATCCCTGGAGTGAAAGTGCTCCCTCCGCCCGCTATTACGATTGAGAATGATTTTTTCTTCATATGACGACCTCCTTGATAACGTTTACATTTCATTTATACCATGAAAGGGTCCGTCCCGTAACACGTTTGACGCACTTAGGTCATTTGATCAACTTTAGTGTTTTTTCCCACAGAGCGGGAAATTTCTCATTTGCAGGGAATCCTTACAATAGGTAAAACAACTGATCTAATAGGCCTATTCATACTTAACACCTCCATTAATTTAAAACCAACATAACAAAGAAATCATTAATATAATCTATATTTCCTATTCATCCATTACATACCATCATGTAACATTAGGAAAGTCTCCCTTTTGTTTTTAATAACGGTTCAAAAGAATTACATATTATGTGACAATGAGGTGTTTAAGTTGTTTGGTGAAATGTTGGGATTATCCTTTGTAAAAACACAACTAAGTTTAAAAAAGGAGAATTTAGAAGATCTCAAAGCTTGCAAAACTAACTTGACAAATATCCAGCAAGAATTTTTGGAGTCAAAAAATAAAATAACTGAGCCATCTCTGTCCTCGGATACATGGCAGGGAAGTTTAGCAAATAAATTCGAACTTATTCGAGACGAGATAAACTCAGAATATCAAGATTTAAAAGGAAAAAGCTTTTCAAGAAACTTTTAAAGGCTAATAAAATGGACTATTTAATAGTACGATTTTGGAAAAAGTATAAAAAACCATTCATTTTACTATATTATCTGTTTTTCATGATTTGTATGACATTAATTACTTTTATGCTACCTGGCATCCAAATCGGTATAAGGATCGTTTTACTTTTTTTATTGTATTTGATCACTACTGTAACAATCTATACAGGTTATAAAGTTACCAATAAGATGCTTTTAAAAGAACAAGGAGATAGACAATGAAAAACACTTGGAATACATATAAGAAAAAAATCTTTTTAATTCTCTATTTGCTTCCTATGATTGGCATGACACTCGGGATCTCAGCAGTCCCCGACATGACATTAAAACAAAAATTGATTTTACTGGTAATTATGTATGTGATGAGTGGCTTGTTTATATTCTTTGTTTATTTAGCAATAAATAAGATTATAAAATCTATTTTTAATGATTAGTAAGCAATACGCAATTTGTTTAGAGCCTATTTTAGGCTCTTTTTTATATACGGTTACCTCGAAAACATTCGTCTTCCAAACGTAGAAACTCCTAATATTAAGTTGACTCCCTCTTGCAGATTCTTTTTTTTACCTTTTTTGTAATCTTAAAGTCTCACCAACTGTGAATTTTAAGTGAATATACGCCCTTCCAATTCTTATGAAAAGGTTCTTTTGTACGATTCGGATGCATGCCGAATTATTTATAATCATTTATATAAAACATCCAATTGTGCGTGAATTTAGAAAAGGCAGGGGACAAAAGTTGGACTCATATAAAGTCATTGAGCTGGCAAACAAGTACAGTGCGGCCGCAGAAGAGGTCAGAAGCTCCAAAATGCTGCTTGAATCCCGGTTATCTGCATTGGGAGATGCCTGGCAGGGAAAAGCCAGAGAGTCATTCGACCAGGATTTCGAGGAAACGAAAGCCGCCTACGATCAATTTGAACAGGAGTTGCTTGAAACAAGCCAGGAACTAAAAGCAGCCGCAGTCAAAATAGAAGAACGAAAAGCTGAAATTGCCAGAATGGAAGAAATGGAACGTAAAGCAAGAGAGGAAAGACATAAACTCGGGAGGTGAACGGTGTGTCAGGAAACATTGCAGTTGATCCGGATAAGCTCGAACAGCTTGCAAATGATGTAGTCACGGAATTAACTGATATGGAAAACAAATATAAGGACCTGCATGTGGAGCTGGGGCAGATGATTTTGCAATGCGATCCCCGCTACAGCAGCTGTTTTTCTGGAGTGGGCGATGCGTGGAGCTCAGGAAAGGCGCTCGTCACCAAACTGAGTGACAATGAGATTTTCATCAGAAAAACGGGCGATAAATTTGTGGAACAAGATGATATTTTGCGAAAGCTCTACAATGCCTACGACAAATACGGTACGTTGACAAGCTTAACCGCCCTTATGCTGACGCAGGGAAAATATTACGGGTTAGGGCTTACGAAATTTGTGAAACAGCCAAGCGGCTTGCATACCGCCCAGCACTCAAAACTTCTATTGGATATTTCCAGGGCTGTTGACAGCTCGCGTTATCAAAAAGCCGCCAGAGTGCTTTTGAATCCTAAATATTTCTTTAAAAAGACTAACCGGCCATTTTCGGATTTGGTACATAAAAAATTTACAAAATACTTTCCTCAGGATACGGTGGATTTTTCAAACAGCGTCAGGAGCTACACAAAAGGATTTCTTAATGAAGCCGGCGTACGCTCAACTTTAAAGGATGTCGGAAAAACAGGATTGAAATTCGCTAAAGGAAATGCCATTACCGCGACACTGATTACCGGTGCAACCGAAACGTTCGGAGCGGGCTTGAAAATAGCTGAAAATTACGCGAAATACCAAAACAAACCGGAAGTTCTCAAGCGTGAAAACGCCAAGGCCGTCGGGAATGCTGTGAATAATACGATTTTTGTTGCCGGCGGTGCCACAGCTGGTGCTGTCATCGGCGGTGCAATCGGAAGCTTTGCAGGACCTGTGGGTACTGTCCTTCTTGGGGCAGCAGGTTCATACATTGGCGGAGTCGTCGGAGAACGAATCGCCAAATATACAGCCAGTTTTGCCGAAAAAGCAGCCTTAAAGCTGAAAGAACCGATCCATGCTGTCGTCGATACAGCCAAGAAAGGGCTGGAATCAGCCGGCAAAGTCGTGAAATCAGTGAATGACGGCATAGATGCGGCAAATAAAACGATCCATAAAGGAATAGACAGCGCGAAAAAAGGAATGGAAAAAGCAAAGAAAACAGCGGATTCGCTTATACACGGCGCAACCCATTTCCTCAAAGGGAAACTTTCATTTGGATAGGAGAATAAACAATGAAGCAGTTTACGATCAGCATAGAAGAACTCTTATTTTGTTTTTACAGCGAAGGGTTTTTTGAACAGGGAATGGCCTTGAAGCAGGCCTATTTTCCGGAAATAGAAGATGAACAGCTCGGCGCTTTGTTCGAAGCAGCGTGCCGCTCACTCTTAGCCAAAGATGCGGCGGAATATCGGAACCATCAATATCGGTTAAAGGACGAGTACTGTCCGTTTATCCATGTATTAAACGACGCTGACTATACAGTGAAGCTTTCTAAATTTAACGGGCAAGGCGCCGAACAGAATGTGTCCTGCCATGTATCAAAATTCGGCACGTACTCTCACGAACTCCTTTTTGATGAACAAGTCCATCGCATTACAAAAATGGAATCAAGTGAAGGGTTACTTGCTAAGACAGATGAGTTTTTACATATAATAGATACAGAGGATAAAAGAGAATCGATTGTGACATTGACATCAAATGAATTTGAAAAGCTCTTGGAGGGCGCTTCAGACAACCCTTCACATCTAAAAGAGTTCCTTGAAAAACATGACCACCAAGAGGACGTTACCCGATTTGTAAATGATCTGGCTTTGCGGAAAGGGAAAATGGATACACTTATGCGTCTGGCATATGGCAAAGATAACACTCCTGAAGTGGCTGACATGGCATTTGTCCTGCCGGGGGCCCACCATACTTGGCTTGTCACAGGCATCACCCAGAATGAATTTTCTATCCTCCCTGCTCATAAGGATGTTGTAAATCAAATCATTTCAAAATGATAAGAATTGAATTAACAAAAGGAGAAAAGCATTGAAAAACCAAGAAATCATTGAAGTCAAAAGCAAAATGTTCCTGAGAATATGGGCTTTTGTCGGATCTGCCGGTATGGGATTAGCATGTTTCTGGCTCTTTTATATGGGTATTACGTTTCAAACGAAATATTACCTATTAGCCATTCCTGCTGGCTTTCTGTTCACCTTGTTTTGTTTATATTTATTTATCATCTTCTTTCCGGCTTTCACCCCGCGGGGAAATACCATTTTCCGCATCAAGACAGGAAAAGATGGAGAAGTGTTCACTGACAAAGTGTCTGTTACGTTTACTGATATCAAGAAAATTGAGATGAGCCGCCATAAATTTAGTCTAAAAGGAATTTTCCAGGAAGATATATTGATCCAAACCGTTGATCAGAAGACCATTCGCATTCCCACTTGGAACATCATTCCGAATCCGTTGTTTTTCGAAGCGGTTGAACGCTATATCCTTCCCCATCTGAATGAAGAGGCGAAAAGCAATTGGATCGGTCAATTTACGGAGATTCAGCGCAGCGCGTATTTAAAGGAATTTGAGAATCATCCAAAGCTTTAACAGCTCTCCTCCTTTATAATGAAAGAGAAAAGCAACTTGAGGAGTGCGCGTGATGCTGATTACCATTCTTTTATTTCTCGCGGCGGGGCTTGCCGAAATTGGCGGCGGGTATTTGGTTTGGCTGTGGCTGAGAGAGGCAAAGCCAGTCGGCTATGGGATCGCCGGAGCGCTGATCCTTGTTGTCTATGGCATTCTTCCGACGCTTCAGTCCTTTCCTTCCTTCGGCCGTGTATATGCCGCTTATGGCGGGGTATTCATCGTGCTTGCGGTCCTGTGGGGATGGCTTGTTGACCGAAAAACACCTGATCTGTATGACTGGGTCGGTGCATTCATTTGTCTCATCGGCGTCTGCGTCATCTTATTTGCGCCGCGCGGATAACAAAATGGCCAGCTTATGAAGCGGGCCATTTTTGTTTAATCCTCTTTTAAGTTAGTCAGCTGCACTTCATGCTCCTCTTGCGGTTCGTCAAGCGGATAAATTCTTGCTGTTCCAGTTTCTTCATTTACGTGCTGAATGTAAATAGGAACGCCGTTATATGTTACTTTCTTCATGTCGGGAGATTCTACAATTTCTTTCGCCCTTTGAATATTCATAGCAACACCCTCCTTCATACATAATGTTTCCATTTCCCGAAGGAAGTATGCTTTATGATTCAGCGGACAAATTGAATTTTTTCAGGCGTTTGTAGAAAGTGCTGCGGGGTATCCCGCTGATTTTGGCTGCTTGAGAGACGTTTCCTTTTGCAGATTCGAGCGCTTTGATGATGATATCTTTTTGGATTTTCTCACGAAGAGTCAGCGCGCCGGCAGCAGCCGGCTTTTTTTCTGCCGGGCTGACCGGCAGTCCGGCAGCCTCCAGTAAAGCGGTAAGCGGCTCATCTCTCAGCCTGCCGTCCGGAAATCTGATAGAAAGACGTTCAAACACATTAAACAGCTCGCGAATATTTCCCGGCCACCTCCATTGCTTCAGCACCTCCAAAAAAGCAGGAGGAAGTTCTCCGGGCCAATGATGTTTCTGTTTGTAGTACTGAAAAAGATCCGGAATATCTTCGGGGCGTTCGCGTAAAGGAGGAAGTTCGACCGGATAGACATGCAGGCGGTAAAACAAGTCCTCTCTGATTTTGCCGCTTTCGGCAAGCTCGCGCAAATCACAATGCGTGGCGGCAATGACTCTGATATCAACCGGAATTTCTTTCGTCCCGCCAACCGGCGTAATCTTGCGTTCCTGAAGCACCCGTAAAAGCGCAACCTGCATCGAGTGGGAAATTTCTCCGATCTCATCTAAAAATAAGGTGCCTTGATTGGCTTTTTGGAAGGCGCCTTTGTAGCCGCTTCGTTTCGCTCCCGTAAAAGCGCCCTCCGCATAGCCGAACAGCTCGCTTTCAATCAAATCAGACGGGATCGCTCCGCAATTGACAGCAATAAACGGGCCGTGCCGCCGCCCGCTGTTCTCATGAAGCGCACGTGCCGCGACTTCCTTTCCCGTTCCAGTTTCACCCGACAGACAGACCGTGGCATCCGCTGCAGCTGCTCGTTGAAGGCTCTTCAGCATCGCTTGCGATCTGCCGCTTTTCCCGATGACTCCATTGAATCGAAACGCCGTCTTTTTCTCTTGTTCCGAGAGATAAAAACAAGTGCCGCCATCCCCCATAGTGACGGCTTTTTCGATTGAAAAGCCCCTTTCCTTCAATTCATACAGGTGCCTTCCCTGCCAATCCGGCATTGAGGTTCGAATTGCTTCACTCGCGCTGATGATATGCTGTTTGGTATTGCAGAGCACCATTGGCACACGGGATGCAGCCCTATCCCCAAAACGGCTGATCAGCTCCAGCTCTTTCTCACGGCTTTTAGCTGCCAGTTCCCGTTCCGCGGCATAGGCAATCGCTGTTGCAATACCGAGCATATGAGGATGCGCGCCTGCTGCCGGACACGATATGTCAATCACACCCGCTAGACTGCCATCCTCATGGTGAATCGGAGCGGCTGAGCAGTTCCATTGATGGGAAGCAATTGAATAATGCTCTGATCCTTGTATCGCAACCGGCTCGCTAATGTGAAGCGCCGTGCCAATCGCATTTGTTCCGACAGCCGTTTCCGTCCAGCATGCGCCTTCAACAAAGTTGATGCATTTGGCTTCATAAAGTGCACGGGGATGTCCGTCCAATGCCAAAACAACGCCGTCTGAATCAATTAACAGCGCCATCATTTCCATTTCTTTTATGGCAGGCAGCAGTTTTTCAAGGTAAGGCTTTGCGGTCGTCAGGAAAAATGAATGCTTTTTTGACTGCTGATCCAGCTCGGTTTGCTGTAAAACCTTTGGGCCTTTTTCTAAATAAGGATTGACCTCAGCTTTTTTGCAGCGATGCCATGACTCGGCGATCCGTTTTCTTAAACGGGCTTCGTCAAGCACACCGTCTTTCACAAAACGTTTCCAGGTTTGCAAATCGTTTGGGACCGAATTCATCTCCTTGATCGCTCCTCCCTTACACGCCGTTTTCATCTATTGTAGGGGAAAAATAAAGCGCTTTCAACAATAAAAAAAGCAGACGCCGTATATTCCCTGCGCCTGCTTTTTTCCTTGTTACGCATGCACTGCAAGCCCGATCGTGCTTAACAGCGCCTCGTGCAATGTTTCCGACAGTGTCGGATGGGCGGCAATAAAGTGCTCCGCCATGTCAGCCGTCATCTCGCTATTCATAATCGCAGCCGCTTGGCCGATGAGCTCGGTCACATCCGGTCCAATCATCGAGACACCGACGATTTCGCCGAATTCCGGTTCGGCCACGATTTTGACCTTTCCTTCTGCTTGCTGTTTAATGAGCGCCTTGCCGTTTGCGGAAAAAGGAAATTCGCCAATCTTCACATCCCCGTATATGCTTCTTGCCTGTTGTTCTGTCATTCCGATACACGCGATTTCCGGTGATGTATAGATGCAGCGCGGTACATGTTTCTCATTGATTTTGACATCCCTGCCGGAAGCGTGAGAGGCAGCGATGATGCCCTCATGGAAAGCTGCATGCGCCAGCTGAATGCCTCCGATTGCGTCCCCGCATGCATAAATATGAGGAATGTTTGTCTGCATGTGGTCGTTCACCGGAATGCCTTTTGGGGAAAAATCAACTCCAGCCTGCTCCAGCTGTAATCCGTCAAGACGGGGTTTTCTGCCGATCGCGACCAGCACATAATCGGCCTTCGTTTTAAACTCCCGCTGCCCGCTTTTCCAAATGGCCGTTTTGTCCGCTTGATCCACCCGTTCTAACCGGGATGAGGTATGCACTTCAACACCGTCTTCCTCAAGCTTTTCCTGAAAGAGACGGGCAATATCTTCATCTTCAGCCGGAATCAGCTGGCCGGCTGCTTCAATGATGGTCACCCTCGATCCCAGTCTGGCAAACAGCCCGGCGTACTCGCAGCCAATGACACCCCCGCCAACAATGACAAGTGATGACGGAATTTCAGAAAGAGAAAGCGCATCCTTGCTGTCGATGATCCATTCGCCGTCAAACGGGGCAAATGGGAGCTCGATCGGCTCTGATCCGGAGGCAATCAATACTTGGTCCGCCTCTCTGATTTCTTTTCCGTTTTCTCCTTCAATTAAGAGCTTTCTGTCAGAAAGAAAGGAAGCCGTCCCTTTCACAGCCTGTATTTGATTTTTCTTCATTAGGTACTGAACGCCTTGGACAAGCTGTCTGACTACCTGTTGTTTTCGATCCTGCATTTTGCCCCAATCAATCGAGATTGCACCGGGCGGAAGCTCAATCCCAAAGCGGTCGGCATGCTTGATTTTATCAAGAACGTTTGCGCTTTCTAACAAAGACTTCGTCGGGATGCAGCCTTCGTTCAGGCAGGTTCCCCCAAGGCGGCCTTTGTCAATCAGCAGCACGTTTCTGCCCTGCTGTGCCGCGGAGACTGCAGCCGCATAGCCTGCAGGCCCGCCGCCGATAATGGCTAGTGTCATGTCGTTTTCACCTGCTTTCCTATAAAATTAATGCTGCCGGTTCTTCTAAATATGTTTTTATCGCCTTTAGAAAGGCGGCGGCAGGGGCGCCGTCACAGACTCTGTGATCAAATGTCAGGCTGAGCGGCAGGATCGTGCTTTTGACAATTTCTTCCCCTTGATACACCGGCGTATCATAGCTTGCTCCGATGCCAAGAATGCCTGTTTCCGGCGGATTTAATATCGGCGTGAAATGCTCCACTCCGAAAGCGCCAAGATTTGTAATGGAGAAGGTTGATCCTTGCAGTTCTTCACTTCCCGCGCGTCCCTCGCGTGCTTTGTTGGCTTTTTCTGAGATGGAGTGAGCCAGTTCGATCAGCGATTGCTTTTCAGCATGGCGGATGACTGGCACCACTAAGCCATTTTCCAAGGCCACAGCCATACCAAGGTGCACATGGGGATGTGTGATGATGCGCTCATTTTGATAAACGCTGTTCAGTACAGGATGAGCTTGCAGGGCGAGAACGGCGGCTTTTGAGATAAAATGAGTGATCGTCAGCTTTGTGCCGTACCGTTCTTCAGCAGTCGGCGAAAGCTGTTTTTGAAGAGCGGCAAGTTTAGTGATATCAGCCTTCATTGTAATCGTCAGCTGCGCACTGTTTGCCAGGCTTTCCTGCATTCTGGCTGCGATGACTTTTCTCATGCCTGTCACTGGGGTTTCCTGCGCTTTCTGCTCAGAAACCGGCTCTGCCCGATCTTTTTTCGGTTCAGCCAGCGCCTTTGTGACGTCGTCCTTCACGATTCGCCCGCCTGGTCCAGTACCCTTCAGCTGTTTCAGGTCTAATCCCGCTTTTTCTGCTATTTTCCTGGCGACTGGAGATATTTTGATCCGTTCTTTTTTAGCGGCTGCGGGTTTGTTGTTTTGTTTGATGGGCTGGACGGCTGGCGATGCGCTGTTTTCTGCAGCAGGCGCGTCCACCTCTTCCTGCACCGATTCATTGGCTTCCCCGATGTAGCAGATCGCTGTTCCGGGCGGAACCTCTTCTCCCTCTTTCACTTTGATATCGATCAGCGTTCCATTTTCGGGCGCCTCGATGTCCATTTCAATTTTCTCCGATTGAATGCTGGCAATGCTTTCTCCTTTTTCAACCGGGTCGCCTACTTTTTTATTCCATATTGATACTTCCCCTTGTTTCATGGCCATTCCCAATTTTGGCATCACTACTTTTACCGCCATTTGTGTCCCCCCTTTAATTCATTGCCGGCTCGCCAAGCAATTCAAGCGTGACGCTGACTATTTGATCTGGTGTCGGCAAATATTGATCTTCAAGCACCGGCGAGAACGGAACTGGTGTATGCGGTGCCGTAATCCGTTTAATCGGCGCATCAAGCAAATCAAAGCCCTTGTCTGCAACAATCGCAGCAATATCCGTGGCAATGCTGCAGCGCGGATTGGCTTCATCAATGATGATCAATCGGTTTGTTTTTTCCAACGACCTAAAAATGGCTTCTTCATCCAGAGGAGACAGACTGCGGGGATCCAGCACCTCGGCTTCGATGCCTTTTTCTGAAAGCTGTGCAGCCGCTTCAAGTGCGGTATTGACCTGCTTGCCGACCGCAAACAGCGTGATATCGCTCCCTTCGCGTTTGATGTCCGCCTTTCCGAGCGGGATTGTATAATAATCTTCCGGCACCTCGCCTTTCATGTTGTAGGACGTTTTGTCTTCAAAAAAGAACACCGGATCATTGTCTTCTATTGCCGCCAGCAGGAGGCCTTTGGCGTCATACGGATTGGACGGAACAACCGTCTTCAGACCCGGGATGCTGGTGAAAAGGCCGTACAGCGCCTGTGAGTGCTGAGCAGCTGCCCGGAATCCCGCTCCGTACGTGGTGCGGACTGTAATCGGCACTTGCGCTTTTCCGCCGAACATATAACGGAATTTCGCCCCTTGGTTGATCACCTGGTCAAAGCATGTGCCGATAAAATCATTAAACATCAGCTCGGCAATCGGTCTCAGCCCGGTGGATGCCGCAGCCATTGCCGCACCCATATAGCCCGCCTCAGAAATCGGTGTGTCCAGCACTCTTGTACGCCCGAATTCCTGTACAAGCCCCTTTGTGACCCCTAATACGCCGCCCCAAGCCTCATCATCCTGCAAATGATCGACCGCTGCTCCCCCGGCGACATCCTCACCGATCAACAGCACATTTTCGTCTCTTCTCATCGCAAGCTTCATCGCTTCATTGATCGCGTCTGACATGCTTATGACTCTGGCCATCTCACATTCCCCCTTTTTCATATGACACGTAGACGTCTGTCAGCAGCTCTGATTCTTTTGGATATGGACTGTCTTCACTAAACGAAACGGCTTTTTCAATCGATTCGCTGACACGCTGTTCAATGGCTGACAGCTTATTGGCATCTGTTTCGTTTAACAGGTAGTTTTTAAAGCCTTGAATGGCATCCTTTTCTTCAAGGTGCTCAACTCTTTCATCCTTCGTTTTATAGGTCTGGGCATCCCCTTCGAAATGTCCGTAGTTTCTGTAGGTCATACATTCAATCAAAGATGGGCCTCCGCCGTTTCTTGCTCTTTCTATCGCTTCCTCGGCTGCCTGGTAAACTGCTAAAATATCTTTTCCGTCAACTGTGACCCCCGGCATATTATAGGCAGCAGCCCGGTCGGCGATTGAATCACAGGCTGACGCGTACTCAAATGGGGTAGCTTCGCCGTAGCCGTTGTTTTCAGCAACAAATACGACAGGAAGGTTCCATACTGCCGCTAGGTTCAGCCCTTCATGGAAGGTGCCTTGGTTATTTGCTCCGTCTCCAAAAAAACAAACGCTTACATTTTTAGTTTGTTTATATTTAGCGGTGAGCGCTGATCCGCATGCGAGTGTAAATCCGCCCCCGACAATTCCATTTGCCCCTAGCATGCCTTTATCGAGATCGGCAATGTGCATAGAGCCGCCCTTGCCTTTGCACAATCCGGTCGCTTTCCCGAAAATTTCCGCCATCATGCCGTCCAGATCACAGCCCTTGGCAATACAATGGCCATGTCCCCTGTGCGTGCTTGTAATGCTGTCGCCATCATGTAAATGAGCGCACACACCTACAGCCACCGCTTCCTCACCGGCATACAAATGGACGAATCCGGGAAGCACTCCCTGTGCGAACAGCTCATGCACTTTGTCTTCAAAGCCCCTGATTTCCAGCATCTTTTGGTACATCCACAGCGCTTTCTCCTCAGTTAATGACAAGCCTTCTCGTTTTAACAATTCCATTTTGTGTGCCTCCTTCTATTTAGGGTTCACATTTATAAATGCAAGAAGTGTGCCAGCCTTTTCGGCCCGTAAAATCAATCTTTCCATTTTCATACTGGAGACAGTTTGAGACAGGTGTCTCATTTTGTCTCGATTTGTTCCATTTGTCTCGTTTTATGGCAATAAAAAAAGACCGGACATCTGGTCTTCTGACAATGATCGACGTATTTATTTCCTCGGAAATCTCTTTAAATGCCTAATTCTTCTGCATCGTTTGGCTGAATAGCTGTTTTTGGGAGAAAATCTATTGAATATTTGACATAACCGATACCGCCGTCACCGTCCTTCTGCATACAGTCTATCGTGCCGTTTAAATATGTATATCCCTTTTCATTAAGCGTTTTTCTGACCGTTTCCGCCATCTTTGCAGCATCTGTTTTTGATAATCCGCTGGCATCTAACTGAATCGTCATGTTCATAGACACTTTTTCAGCCAGCTGCTTGTTCCATTTTGTATCTAATGTAAACTCTCCGTTTTCGATACTCAAAACAGCATCAGCCTTTATGACTCGCGGAACCGCTTTTTTCAGGTCTGCTTCGATTGCCTTCGATGCTTCTTCATTTACATGTTTTGCTACTGATTCGGTGTACGCTTCTTCAATTCCATCGCACGTTACTTTAGGATGGAGAAATCCCTTCGTACACATTGGATAATGATGAGATTGGGTGTTTGCTTGGAATACATATTCAGAGGTTTTAGCGTTATATACCCCATTCGTGATCTTGATTTCTTTTTTTGGATAGGTTTCCTTCACATAAGAGGTAAGTTTCTGCTCAGCAGCATTTTTCGAAAATGGATCACCGAACCATACATGATAGATATATAGTCCGCACCCGAATACCGCCATGGCAAGCAAGCCAAACACAAGTTTTTTCATGTTCACCCTCTTTTCTTCATATATACGTGCTACAATTCTTGCTTTTCTTCAACAGCCCGGTTCAGCGCTTGAAGCATGTAGCCAATGCCTTTGTACGATGACAGCGGCCAGCTGATATGCTGATGCTCTCCGATGACAGCGTTTAGGACGCTTCGATATTTTTTCCCGCCAAGCATGACTAGCTCTTCGATATCTGAAAAGCCCTTTTCGTAAAATTGGCGGTGCAGGTTCTCAGCAGTCATGATCTCCGGATGACCGGTGCCAAAAGTCACATCGTAATTTTCCGATACGATATCATCAGGGCGAAGGAATCCGTGCTTCGCCGATAAAATGACCCACTCATCGAAAAATGCTTTCGCATACCGCTCGCATGCCTGATGAAACGGGCTGAGATAAGCGTTCTCCGCCCTTACTGGCCCGGCATCAGGCTGGACATCCCAAATTTTTTTCTTCCCGCAGGGGATGATGCATAGTCGTTTCATTTTCCTCTCCCCCTTTATAATGTATCAATGTACCATTATTTCTTATTCCTGCATGACTAAACAAGAGAAGAGAGGTTTCGCTACCTCAACAGCTTCATTGTAACCCTCTCACAGCAGTTGATACTTTAGCAGAATGTCCTCCTGAATATCGAACTTTTATGATGATACGGTACGGCCGATAAGCATATACGTTTCCTTATTGCTCCTGAACTCTTTTGATCAGTAGCTTGCGTCTTCACTTCATCTTGAGCCTGTTTGGATGGCCTTTTAGAGAAGAAAAACCTCTTTAGCTGGATGTTCCACCTCAAGTAGTTTTTTCTTTAAAAAGTCGTATATGGATATTATCATATTTACGGCTATTTTCATCCTATGTTAATTCAAGTAAAAGATAGATGTATAAAAAAATTAGGCAGCCATACACCAATAGAATTTGGTAACATAGCAGCCTAATTGAGTATATTAACTTGACCCTATATTATTAGTTTGTTCGTTTAACTTACATAGTACATCATTGCCTCGATCCATTTGTTCTCTAATTACTCTTACATAATAATCATTTCTCTTGATTAATTCTTCGTGTGTTCCAATATCTTCTAACTGTCCATCTTTAATCACAGCAATTTTATCGGCACCTTTTACAGTGGAAAGTCTGTGAGCTATGATAATAAACCCCATATCCCCTCTCAACTGAGAAACTGCTTTAATTAATTCCTGTTCTGTATCACTGTCAACATTGGAAGTATACTCATCTAACAAAACGAATGAACTTTTCCTTAAAAAGGCTCTAGCAATTGCTATTCTTTGTTTTTGCCCTCCAGATAGATAACTACCGTAGTCACCAATATCCGAATCATATCCATCGTCTAATTTCATTATAAATTCGTGAGCACTCGCTTGTTTTGCAGCAAATATGACTTCTTCGTCTGTTGCATTTGGATTTGCATATTTGATATTATCCTTTATTGTCCCGTCAAACAAAGATGTATCTTGAGAAACAAGGCTAAACCCTTTTCGCCAAATTTGTGGAGGAATATTTTTATAAGAAACGTTATCAATTAGCATGTTGCCTGAGTCTGGTTCATAGAATCTCTCAAGCAAATTGATAATTGTTGATTTCCCCGCACCACTCTCACCAATCAATGCTAGTACTTCCCCACGACAAACATTTAAAGATAGATTAGATACAACATTTTCCTTCTTATTGTAAGAAAAATTAACATTTTCTAGCCTGATTTCACTAAAAGGAAATCTCATTTTTCTATCATTCTCTGTTATGCTCTCTTCTTCTTTTTCCATCAATATTTCAAACACTTGTTTTAAGGAACCTTTCGCTTCATGATAAGAGCCAATGTTCATCCCAATTCCCGCTACGTGAACAATAACCTGGAATAAGTATAATACAAAAGCAACCAACGTACCCATTGTAAGGTCTCCAGAACCTAAACGCCAGAAACCAAATCCAACAACTATAACAACGATCACAAAACCAATTACACTCAATAAAGGATAGATTACGGAATCTATAATCGCTTCTCTAATACTCAATTGATACATATTAGAAAAAAAGTTCTTTCCTTTAGCTTGTTCATCCGCTTCCCTACCATAAGCCTTCACAATTTTAAAATTCCTAAGTATTTGTGAAGAAAACACGGTAACCTCTGATAATTTTTCTTGCCGACTATAATTAATATGCTCTATTCTTTTAAAAAGCGGTAAAACTAGAACAAAAGTTAACGGAACAAGCACAATGACTAATATAGTTAACCAAAAATCAGTTAACATTAAAACTATAATGGCTCCAATCACAGAGATAATAGCCATCACAAAATCTATTAGGTCTTTTGTTAAGATAGATGAAATTAACGTGGCATCTTCAGTTAGCCGACTAACTAAAGACTCCGACTTATTTTTTTGGAAATATGAAACAGGCAGTTTTAATATTTTGCTCCATAAAATTTCCCTTAATAAATATACTACTTTTTCTTCTGTAAACTTTATAATAGAGGAGGCAACTGTAGAAGATACACTATCTGCTATTAACAATCCTACAACAAGGGCAACTAACGTCCAATCTATAACTTGATTTGAAAATTGATCAACAAACTCCTTTACAATCATTGGAGAAACCAAACCAATAGCAGCACTTAACAACGATAAAATGAACGCTATCATCAAAGCGATTCTGCTTTTCACTGGTAAAGTATATTTTATAACTTCTACAATTGTTTTTTTAGACATATGATGTATTCCCCCATGCAGGTTAGTCATAGATATAGTATAGATTTTTTATTTAATTATATCAAATACAGAAATAACACTTTATGTAATTACTTTTTCTTCTTTTTCTTTTTCTTCTTATCAGGAACTTTTTTTGTTACTTTTCTCTCAACCTTAAGGAAACCTAAACTAACTTTAATAACTGTTTCTACTACCTTTGCCATAAACTATCCTTCCCCTTTTATACTTCTACACTATAATCTATGACCAACACCTAGTAAATGTTAGCATAATATATTAAAAATGTAAATATAATTCCTTTTTTCTGATACTTTATCTCTAAAATAAATTATATTCCTTATTAAGAGATTATTTTACATTAATTCATAGTTACTAATATATTTGTCTATAACGTCCCTTTTATGAAACTAAAACATTTTGTCAATAAGTCAAAACAAGATGTTATTTATACTTGTAGATCTAAAGGTCAGTAACAAATAAATCGTTTAGATAAAAAAGTTCCACTACTAAATGATGGACTCTTCAACAGTATATTTTCCGCCCCTTCATTTTCCTTACTGACTGTCACTGGCTTAATTTATTTTGCCTTTTCCCTCGATATAAAGTCTAGATCTCGGAAGTAGGAAAAGGAATACCAAAAGCCCAGACAGATCAAGGACTGCAATGAAAAGAACCCGGAAATCGGAATTGTTTATTTTACCGAACATCCAGGTTTATTTGAGTCAAGAATTGTGTGAAAATCCCTTTATTTTGTTAGCCTTTTTTGAATCAAGCACTGCTGTTACTCTATCCCATCAAGATACTTTCTCTCAAAGTCGTCGAGCAATGCACGCACTTCATCTGTTGACTTTGTGTTCATGCATTGATTTCTTAAGTCACTTGCCCCTCTGAATCCGCGGAGATAAATCTTGAAAAAGCGAGGAAGAGGCTTGTACGGACGCGCTTCTAATGCTGAATATTTATCATGAAGATCCAGATGCAGCCTTAAGAGATCAAGCAATTCCTTGCTGCTATGCTCTTTTGGCTCCTTTTCAAAGGCAAATGGATTTGTAAAGATACCGCGCCCAATCATAATCCCATCAACACCGTATTGTTCAGCAAGTTTCAAGCCGGTTTGGCGGTCAGGGATATCCCCGTTGATTGTCAACAGTGTATCTGGTGCCACCTCGTCACGAAGTTTTTTAATCTCAGGTATTAGCTCCCAATGCGCATCTACTTTGCTCATTTCTGCTCTTGTACGCAAATGAATAGAAAGATTGGCAATATCCTGTTTCAAAATGTGTGTCAGCCAGTCGCGCCATTCGTCTACATCTGTATATCCAAGCCTTGTCTTCACGCTTACAGGCAATCCCCCTGCTTTTGCAGCTTGTATTAATTCTGCCGCAACACCGGGACGGCAAATAAGGCCGCTTCCCTTTCCATTCCCCGCCACATTAGGCACAGGGCAGCCCATATTGATATCTAGTCCTTTAAATCCTAACTCTGCCATGCCAATGCTCATTTTACGGAAGTTTTCAGGCTTATCTCCCCATATATGGGCTACCATTGGCTGTTCATCCTCTGTAAAAGTCAAACGGCCGCGCACGCTATCCTTTCCATCCGGGTGACAATAGCTCTCTGAGTTTGTAAACTCTGTAAAAAATACATCCGGTCTGCCTGCTTCACTTACTACATGCCGGAAAACAACATCTGTCACATCTTCCATTGGTGCCAGTACAAAAAATGGCCGTGGTAATTCACGCCAGAAATTATCTGTCATCATACATTCAAATCCTTTCATTATGGGATATTTCAAAACCTTTATCCCAACATTAACAAGCTGACCATACTTCTTTTACACTTATAGCATGCTTCAGCAGTTCTTATCAAACGATAGTAAATTTTGAACATTTATATCTTTACACACATAAAAAATTGACACAGTAAATCAAGTAAGAAAAAGCAGTTTGAGTCTTAGGGTTAGGTACACGAGCCAGTTTTCTAGTGTTGTTTCTGAAAATTTTCTTACAATAGCTGGAATACGCCGCATCCTTGTTTCCTGAGTCACTACCCAAATAAAACGCAAGGAAAAGACCCGAAAATCGGAATTGTTTATTTTACCGAGGTCCAGGCCTGATTAGAAGCTGTTTATTTTAGTTAGACGATTTCAATACAAGCTTGGCCACCGCTTCAACATGCGCTGTCTGCGGAAACATATCCATAGGCTGAATATATTCCACGCGATAGTCCTTTGACAGCGCCTGCAAATCCTTCGCAAGCGTGGATGGGTTGCAGGAAACGTAGACAAAGCGTTTCGGTTTGACTTTTTTGATCGTGTCCAGGAACGTGCTGTCACAGCCGGTTCTTGGCGGGTCCACGATGACGACGTCAGGTCGGAAGCCTTCTTTCGTCCATTTCGGGAGCCAGTGCTCGGCTGTTCCTGTTACGTATGTGGCATTTGTCATGCCGTGTTTTTTGGCGTTTTTCTTGGCATCGTCAATTGATTCCTTGATAACGTCCATGCCGCGGACTTCCTTCGCTCCGTCCGCAACCCACATGCCGATGGTGCCGACGCCGCAATACGCATCAACGACTTTTTCTTTTCCGGTCAGCTGTGCCGCTTTTTTCACTTCATCATACAGCTTGACGGTCTGTTCCGGATTGAGCTGGAAGAAGGCGCGGGCGCTCAATTCAAAGGATACGTCTCCGAGCACCTCTTGGATCACTGTTTTTCCGGCGAGCGGTTTTGTTTTCTCACCAAAAATCACAGAGGTTTTCGCTCCGTTTACATTTTGGATAATGGATTTGACCTCTGGCAGGCGCTTTTGGATCGCTTTGACGATTTCTTCCTTGTGGGGAAGCGTTTCTTTTGCTGTTACAAGCACGACCTGCACTTCGCCTGTTTCAAAGCCGACTCTCGTCACTATCGTGCGGACGTCGCCTTTTCGTTTTCTTTCATTATAAACAGACACATTGAAGTCCTCTAAAATGCGGCGGACGATGCCTGTTGTTTTATTAGTTGCCGGATGCTGAACAATGCAGTCTTTAATCGGCACAATGTCATGAGAATCAAGGCCGTATAAGCCGGCGATAATGCTGCCGCTTTGCGAGTGCCCGATCTGGAATTGGCTTTTGTTGCGGTAATTCCACGGATTGTCCATGCCGATTGTTTCTCTGATGTCCATATTCTCTATTTTAAACTTCGTGTGACGCTCAAGCGACTGAATGACGATGTCTCGTTTTTCCCGAAGCTGCTGGCTGTATGCAAGGTGCTGAAGCTGGCAGCCGCCGCATTGTTCGTATACAGGACAAGGCGGTGCCACGCGGTGCTCCGACGCCTTGCGGATTTTTTTAATGCGGCCCTCCGAAAACTTCGGCTGAACCTTTGTGGCCTGCACGACAACCTCTTCACCAGGAAGCGCGCCGGGCACAAAGACGACTTTTTTCTTAAAATAGCCGACACCTTCTCCGTTAATGCCGAGACGCTTAATCGTCAGCGGAAAGGTTTGTCCGACCTTCAGTTCGACGGGCGCCTGTTTCTTTTGTTGGTTCACGTTGTTCTCTCCGTTTCTATATGAAGCTTTCTGCAGATGGCAGAAAGTGAAATGGTTTTTTCACATCTTTCTAGTATAACACGTTTGCAGGATTTCCTTCATTGTCAGACGAATTATTCTATACTTCTCCACAAATACAAAGACGCATAGCTTAAATAAGGCTCCCACTCCTTGCTCATCGCCAGCATGACGTCCTTTGCCGGTTTATCGTCCAGCTGAAAATGGCGTTTGATCGCGTTCTGGAGTCCGATATCGGCAAGCGGGAATAAATTAGGGCGTCCAAGCCCGAACATGAGGACGTTTTGCACGGTCCACGGGCCGATGCCCCTGATTTTGACCAGTTTCTTCATAATGTCTTCATCCGTCATATGCGGCAGCTCTGACAAGCTGAGTGTGCCTTCGGCGATCATCCTTGATGTATCAATGGCGTATTCCGCTTTTCTCATGCTGAACTGCAGATCGCGCAAATCCTGATAATCTAGTTCCGCAATCGTTTCCGGCTTTGGATAGCACCACACGCCGTCCTTCTGCTCGCCAAACGCATGGACAAACCGTTCTGTCAGCGTGTAAGCGAAGGAAAGATTGAGCTGCTGGTGGATGATGCATTTCATGATGCAATTGTACACGCTGTAGTCCAGTACAAGCGGCGTGCCCGCATGCTCTTCAAAAATGGCTGACAGACTCGTTTTCGAAAAATGATCGAGAACGTGCTGCAAATCATGTTCCCATTGAAAAATCCGTTTGATTTCCTGCATCATCTCTTCCTGATCCGCTTCTCCGCTGACGAGAAACTCAGGTTCATCCGCATGGCCTAACGCCTGTACCTTTACAATACACACGTCCCCCGCCCGGTTTCTGATCGGCACGCGGATTTCCCGTGCTTCTTTATCAGCTGCATTAAGAGGGTCTAAAGACAGTCTGTCCAGCACGCGGTCAAAATGGTACGGAGGCGTAACAGCTACGTTTTCCTTCCACATGCCATTCACCCTTTTTTCGTTTTTTGTTCAGTATAACACGCCGCTGAAAATAGGCAGAACACCGTATACTTTTCTCATAAAGGCCACATGATATAATGGCAGGTGGAGGGTTGTTTATGATCAACATTACGGCAATTACAACAGAGCATCAGCTGCTGAAAAATATACCGATCGAACGAGTGGAACAGCCTGATATTGCGTGGTACTGGGTTGATTTTTACGGCCCGGAGGATACGGAAACGGCGTTATTGAGAGATTTTTTTCATTTTCACCCGCTTGCCATTGAGGATTGCTTCCAGCATATGCAGCGGCCGAAGCTTGACCATTATGACGGCTATCGGTTTTACGTGATTCATGCGCTGAATAAGGAAACGCTGGAGACGGAGGAAGTCGATATCTTTCAAGGCGACAAATTTGTCGTCACCTTTCATTTACACGAAACGCCCGGTATTGCCAAAGTCCGGGAGCGTTTGTATGCTTCACCGGACATATTTAAAAAAGGCCCTGGGCACATTTCTTATATGATCATGGATCAGCTTGTTGATGAATATTTTCCTCTCGTATACAAAATTGAAGACCGGCTGAACGAAATTGAAGAGAGCCGTCCCCATAAAACCTATGGAACGCTAATGAACGAGGTATTTGATCTCAGGACAGATCTTTTGCATTTGAGACGGACGATTATTCCGATGCGTGATTTGCTCTACCGGATTTTAAGCCTTGACCATGTGAAAGAGCAGCGCGAAACGAAAGCCTACTTCAGCGACATATACGATCATTTGTTAAAATTATCTGAGATTGTGGAATCCAACCGTGACATGACGTCCGACTTGCGTGACAGCTACGTGACACTGAACTCAAATCGGATGAACGCGATTATGATGACACTGACGATCGTATCGACTATTTTCATCCCGCTTACCTTTATCGCCGGCGTATATGGCATGAACTTCGACAACATGCCGGAGCTGCATTGGGAATACGGGTATTTCGCCGTGCTTGGCCTGATGGCTGCACTTGTGATCGGGATGCTGATATGGTTTGTACATAAAGGATGGTTCAATATATTTAAATGAGGACAGCGTGAAGCTGTTCTTTTTTTGTTGGCATATCATGTTCTTTTGTTTATAATGGAAAAAATATTCAGGGAGTGATCAGATTGAAAATTGCTGTCATCGGACTTGGCAATATGGGGCAGCCCATTGCCCGAAATGTGCTTCAAGCAGGCTACGAATTGACTGTATATAACCGGACGAAACAAAAGGCAGAGGAACTAGCATCAGAAGGCGCGCAGGCAGCTGACACACCGCGACAGGCGGCAGAATCCGCCGATATTGTGATCACGATGCTTTCGGATGACGATTCTGTCAGTGCTGTGACATTCGGAGAGGACGGGCTGATTAAAGGATTAGCGGAGAACGGCATTCACATCTCGATGAGCACGATCAGTGTTGAGTTCTCAGAAAAGCTCGCCGCAGCTCATGCAGAAAAAGGACAATCCTTCCTCTCCGCTCCTGTGCTCGGCAGACCGGATGCCGCCGCCAAAGCTGCGCTCCGCATCATAACAGCCGGACCGGCGGAAGCGAAGCAAACAGCCAAGCCTCTGCTCGACAGCCTGAGCCAGCAGGTATTTGATGTCGGCGAAGAAAGCAAGACAGCAAATGCGGCCAAAATCAGCATCAATTTCCTGCTTGTGTCCATGTTGGAGGCGTTATCTGAATCATTCTTACTGATGGAGAAATACGGTTTAGAACAAAAACAATTTTTAGAAATTGCCAGCGCGCTCTTTGGCTCTCCAGTCTATCAAAATTACGGAACCATCATGGCCGAGGAGAAATTTGAGCCGGCCGGTTTCAAAATGTCTTTAGGGCTGAAAGATACCAATCTGGCACTCGCCGCCGCAGAACAAGTCGCTGCAAACCTTCCTCTTGCCGAGCTGGCCAAGAGCCATTTTGAAAGCGGGATTGAACAAGGCTTCGGAGATCTGGATTGGGCCGCACTAATTAAATGTATAAAATAATGAGAAAAGCCTCTCCGTTTTAAGGAGAGGCTTTCTTTTTACAAAGACGGCAGCTTCATCTCTTTCTCAAACATCAAATCATCAAGGCTTTTAAATGTGTAGCCCTGTTTTTTCAGATCTGTAATCGCATCATCCAGTGCTTCGGCATTGTCTCTTGATACAGTGTGAAGCAGGTAAATAGCTCCTGGATGCGCCTGCTTGATCATATGATCGTAGGCATATTTCTTTCCCTTCTGATTGTTGATTTTCCAATCGACAAAAGCGACTGACCAGAAAACGGTTTGATAGCCGAGGCGCTTTGTTTCTTTCAGCACGTATTCACTGAACACGCCGCGCGGCGGGCGCAAATACAAGTTATCCTGCTTTCCCGTAATTTTATAGACCTCTTCGTTGACGGAATCAAGCTCGTCCTGGATCTGATCAGCTGTTTTTGTGGTCAAATCCGGATGGTGAAAGGAATGGTTGCCGATAATATGGCCTTCATCTGACATACGCTTGATCAGCTGGGGCTGATCCTTCACAAAATGTCCAGTGACAAAAAATGTTCCTGTTACGCGATGTTTTTTTAAGACATCAAGCACCTTTGGCGTATAGCCATTTTCATAGCCGTTATCAAACGTTAAATAAATTGTTTTTTCCTTTGTATTCCCTAAATAAAACGCGTCATATTTATCAATTAAGCTGTTCAGCTGCTTCCCGGCATCAGGCGGCTGATGATTGACACTGCGTTTAAAGCCCCAATTGATTGGCTCATTCGGCACCGCTCCCGCCTGTGCTGCACCGCCGGCAAGCAAAACGGCGGCGCAGCATATTGAACACATCCACTTCATGGCCAGCGCTCCTTCTGCATTTTTTCTTATTTTACAGAAAGGCGCTTCGTTTTATACTGACGCTTTATGCCAATAGAAAAAACCGCGGCGTGCGCGGTTTTATTCCCAATCTTTTTTAAAGCGTTCGTATTTGGCTTCAAGGTCATCAAGCATGCTGATGAGCCTGTCTATATCTTCAACGTCGGTTGCTTCAGGGTCTAATGAATCGATGACGTTCATAAACATATCAAGTCTGTTTTTTAAATAATCTAGCTGCTGGTCCTTATTGTTTACTGCGTTCCCCATTCTGCTCCTCCATTCATTTTTTATTATGGTAGCTCATTTTTTGCCCTTTTTCAATTGCTTCGCTACTTGCGAACTTGTCAAATCAGGTCTAAAATTAACTGTTGGCAGCGTTAGTATGCCCCATTTATAAAGGAGTTAGATAGTCATGACACAAAACACGAAGCTGCGTCCGATCACACCCGAGTTTGACCCTTGGGAAGCCTATATGGATGTTGACCAGTATGGAGACATGCAGCTGACAAACGTTGAATTTACAACGACGACACTGTGCAATATGAGATGTGAGCATTGCGCTGTAGGCTATACATTGCAGCCTAAAGACCCGAATGCTCTGCCAATAGATCTTTTGTTAAAACGACTGGAGGAAATTCCGCGCCTGCGGTCCATCAGCATTACAGGCGGAGAGCCGATGCTTTCGCTAAAATCAGTAAAGGAATACGTCGTTCCATTATTAAAATATGCACACGAGCGGGGCGTACGAACGCAGATTAATTCAAACCTGACCCTCGACATTGAACGATACGAATGGATCATTCCGTATCTTGATGTGCTACATATTTCTCATAACTGGGGTACAGTTGAGGATTTCGCTGAAATTGGCTTTGCCATGATGGACAGAAAACCAACCTTCGAGCAGCGCGCACGTTATTTTGAAAAAATGATCGAAAACAGCCGCACGCTCGTAGAGGCCGGAGTGATGGTATCTGCGGAAACAATGCTGAATAAACGCACACTTCCACATATTGAGCATATTCACCGCCAAATCACAGAAGATATGAAATGTCAGCGCCACGAAGTCCATCCGATGTATCCGAGCGATTTCGCAAGCGCTCTTGATTCTCTCAGCCTGAAAGAGATGAGACAGGCCATTCACCGCTTGCTGGATATTCGCGACGAAAAGACGTGGATGCTGTTCGGGACACTGCCGTTTTATGCCTGCAGCCCGGATGAAGAAGATCAAAAGCTGCTTCGCCGGCTTCGCGCGGCGAAAAATGTTACGGTGAGAAATGACCCTGACGGGCGTTCCCGCCTGAATGTGAACATTTTCGACGGAAACATTATCGTGACCGATTTCGGTGATACACCGCCGCTTGGCAATATTCAAACGGACAGCCTCCCTTCCGCCTATGAAAAATGGAGAGAGACGAAGCTTGCAAAAGAGCTGAATTGCCATTGCCCGAATGTCCGATGCTTGGGGCCGAATGTGCTCGTCAAAAACAGTTATTATCAAGATACAGATTTCACAAAACGTCAAGCCAGGAGTTAGATGCGGATGGAAGAAACCCTTACGGAGATTTTTCAAAATAAAATCGTTGATATTCTCCTCGTTGCCGTTATCCTTTGGATTGGTGTTTTTATCATCAACCGGCTGGTACAGCTATTTTTTAAACGGACGGATTTCATTGAAGAAAGAAAAGAAAAAACAATTGAAAGCTTGGTTCGTTCTGTCACCCAGTATACGGCGACGATTGGTTTTATCTTTTACGTTATATCTTTATTTGTGCATGATTTCGGCAAAATTTTAGCCGGGGCAGGCGTGGCCGGTATCGTCATTGGTTTTGGCGCCCAATCGCTGATTAAAGATGTGCTGGCAGGTGTGTTCTTAATTTATGAACGCCAGCTGCACAAAGGCGATTATGTCACCGTCAACAATTTGTTTAACGGTACTGTAGAGGAAATCGGCCTTCGCTCACTGCAGATCCGGGAATGGAGCGGGAAGCTGCTCACCATCAGCAACGGTGAGGTCAGACAGATAGAGAACTATAATATTGATTTTATGCGGATTACCGAATCCTTTCTCATTAGCTTTAAGGAAGATCCGGACCGCGTGTACAGCGTATTGGAAGAAGCATGTGACATGCTGAATGAAGAGCTTCAGGATTCATTGAAGCGCGATGAATTCGGCAATCCGACAGAACCGTTTCAAATCCACGGGATCACCGCATTAAATAAAATCAACCGCGGCGTTGAATTTACTGTAAAAGGCATGGTGAAAGATGATGATTATTTCAGCGCCAGCCTTGCAGCAAGACGGGTTCTCGTTCGCCAGCTGTACCAAAACAATGTGCAAATGCTTGAGGAAGCGGTCAGAATCGAGAGAACGCAATAAAAAAACTGATTCCGAGTTGGAATCAGTTTTTTTATTTATCTTGGCTGCGAGGAAAGCTGAAAGCCAAACGTGACGTGATCTTGAACCGGAATCCAGGCGCCGATTCCCTGTGATGTGACATTCTTCACGACAAGTTTTCGTTTATTCCCCTTCAGCACTAAGTACACTTCTCCGTAAGTCACTTTTCCTTTTTCATTCACAGCCGGTGCATATGCGTTTAGATAACCTAATTTTTTAGGAGCTACTTTATAAATTTGATCCCGTTTCGTGCCCGCTCCGACGACCGTTTCAAATGCCAGCGGAAGATTCGTTTTCTTCATCGCTTTCAGCATCATCATGCTTCTGACATCTTCGGCATTTGGAACCTTAGCTGTGAGTCCGCCCTTCACTTTGTACTGCTGTTCCTGGGCATAATGCATTTCAGCCGTTTCTTTCCCGCCGCGGTTATCCGCACGGTTTGTATTGATTTTTTTATATTCCCAGTTCGCGACTGTTTCATTTGATTCATAGCCGAGCGCCCATTTCCCGAGAAATATTGTCGCCCGATAGCCAACCGCAAGCGGTGTGCCGGATATGTTGGACTCATTCAGCATTTTGATAAGGTGCGGGTTTTCAATCTTCACCTCAGAATGATCGAGCAATTCCTTTGCCAGTTTACTCGGCTGAAGCATCGGCTGATCCTGTGAAGCATTTGGATACGTGTTTTCCTTCGAAATGCTTGCTACAGAATTAGGAACCTTAAACTGCTTTTTCGCGTGGATAGGCTGAACGCCGAAAAAACTAAAGAATAACAACACAATAAGTGTGGAATGAAATAGCTTTTTCATCATATCACTCTTTCTATGGCATTTTCCCTTAGTCTTTTCATCCCGCATTGTTGTTATCCATCATTTTTTCAGGTTAAAGCAGGAAAAAGCCGATCGCCATAATGATATAGGCGGCAAGCAGGGTTGCTCCTTCAAACCAGTTGGAATCGCCGTCATTCGAAATGGCGATCATTAAGAGAACGGCTGATACCATCGCAACAAGCTCCGGCAGTGTAAAGACAAGCGGCATGCTTACCGGGAAAAAGATGGAACAAATGACGAGAACCGGCGCGACAAACATAGCAATCTGCAGCGTCGAGCCGACTGCGATTTCAACTGCAATATCCATTTTATTTTTGTAGGCCATAATAATCGCGGACGCGTGCTCCGCGGCATTACCGACAATCGCAACGATAATGACCCCGATAAACAGCTCGCTCCATCCGAACTGCTCTGCCACCGAGTGAAAGGTGTGGACCAGGTTTTCGGATATGTATGCCACGGCAATCGTTGCTGCAAACAAAACAATTGTGGCAATCTTCCCTGACCATTCCGGCTCCTCCTCTTCCACATGCTGGGCGGCATTGTTCGGCTGATATACACCGCGGTGCGTGACGAGTTTAAAGTACAGAGCCGCTACATACAACAGAATCAAAATGATGCTGATTCCAATGCTTAAATTGAGCTTGCTGACGTCGCCCATACCAACGGAAAATACCTCCGGAATGACAAAAGCGACAATGATGGCAAAAATCAAAAGTCCTGAATTATGGCGGGCATCATGGATGTTAAATTCCTGACGCTTATATTTTAAACCGCCGACAAAAAATGATAGGCCCGCGACCAGCAGCAGGTTCCCCAGCACTGACCCGGTTAAAGAGGCAAGCACGATCCCGGTCAAACCTTCCTTTAATGCAAAAATGGAAATGATCAGCTCAACCGCATTTCCGAATGTCGCGTTCAACAATCCGCCGATTCGCGGGCCGGCAATGATGGACAGCGCTTCCGTCGCTCTCCCCATATAGCTCGCAAGGGCGATAATCGTTACACAATAGACGGCAAAAAGAATGGCAGAAGGCCAATGCATGAAACTGCCGATCACAGAAAGCGGTATCCCCGCTGCTACTAAAATAAAAAAGATACGATTCATGGTGAGTTAACTCCTTTTGTATGACTTGTTTTATTTTTATTCTTCACAAAAATCATCATGATTACACGAGGTCAAATGTTTACTGTGATATAGGCTTTTTTCAGGTTGCCTGGTTTTGGAAATCGTTGTACGATCAACATAGATTCCATATAAGGAGAACAAACACGATGTCACGATTTCATTTTTTTATCCTTGTCTTGCTCGTTTCCATTTCCGGATTTTCACAAGGCATGCTGCTGCCTGTCATCTCGATTATTTTTGAAACAAATGGGGAATCGGCTGCCATCAACGGCCTGCACGCGACCGGACTGTATATCGGCGTGCTTTTGGCTTCGCCGTTTATGGAAGCGCCGCTCAGAAAGCTCGGATTCAAGCCGCTGATTGTTATTGGCGGAAGCATTGTGATTGTAAGCTTGTTCGGATTTATTTGGCTTCAGTCCGTTTGGATCTGGTTCCTGCTTCGTCTGTTCATCGGAATCGGCGACCACATGCTTCATTTTTCTACACAAACGTGGGTGACCTCCATGTCAACAAAACAAAACCGCGGAAGAAATCTGTCTGTTTACGGGCTTTCCTTCGGCCTTGGTTTTGCTGCGGGCCCGTTCATGGTTCCGTTTGTCAAGCTGAGCCCGGCGCTTCCTTTTATCGTGTCCGGCTGCTTCAGCCTGTTTGCATGGCTTTTTGTTTTCTTTCTACAAAATGCATACCCGGAAACTAGTCCTTACGAAACCAAATCAGACAATAGTTTCAGGCGGTTTTATCAAGCCATGCTGTTTGGATGGGTTGCCTTTATGCCTACATTTGGCTATGGCTTTCTGGAGACGGCGCTAAACGGAAGCTTTCCTGTATACGCGCTCCGGCTGGGGATCTCAGTAGATGCGGTGGCACTGATCCTTCCAGCATTTGCGATTGGAAGCATTATTTTTCAGTTTCCGCTCGGCATCCTCAGCGATAAATACGGGCGGCGGAATGTGCTGCTTGTCATTTTACTGACAGGGGCGCTCTGCTTTTTCATCGCCGGCGTATTCCCTTTGCCTTTCGTCATCGGCTGCTGCTTTTTTATCGCGGGAATGGCAGTCGGATCAACCTTTACACTTGGCATCAGCTATATGACAGATCTTCTTCCGCCGCACCTGCTGCCGGCGGGGAACCTGCTTTGCGGCATTACATTCAGTCTCGGCAGCATTCTTGGCCCGATTGCCGGAGGCTGGTATATGCAGACATTTGAAAGCGCAAACTTATTTTATTTCATTACGCTCACGCTTAGCGTTGTGTGGCTGGCCCTTGTGCTGGGTAAACCGAAAAGCTGGTCGCCGGCTGAAACCTATTCTTCATCTTCCT
>NZ_JALAMR010000007.1:78362-281186 GCF_026790125.1 Bacillus sp. N12A5
CTTTTATGCTAATGATAGCCGTTTTGTCCGTTGGCGCTTCCGCTTGTTTTATTGCTTGATTTGCTTTTCGAATTTTGTTTGTTGTGGCTTCCGCCTTTTTTCGTATGCTTGGTCATTACGATAGCCCCCCGACATCTTTTTGAACCGCAGTTCGTTTATAGGGTGTGCTATTGATAGGGATTTTCATCAGGAAGCTTTTTACGTTTATGTAAAAGAGCGTTGATTTCTCCTCCCAGGATAATTAAGATGCCGCTCAAGTAAAACCAAATCATCAGGACAATGATTCCCCCGATGCTTCCATATGTGGCGCTGTAGTTCGCAAATGTGCTGACATAAAATGAAAACAAGGTGCTGACAACGATCCAGCCGATCGTCGCAAACACCGCACCCGGCATGACAAAGCGGAGGGACAGCTTTTTGTTCGGCGCGATGACATACAGGGCGGAAAAGACGATCAGCAGCACAAGCGGGCTGACACCCCAGCGAACCGCCTCCCAAACGGATAAAAACAGGTCCGATGCACCGACAAAGTCTGAAGCGAGTATCCCGATCTGGCGGCCAAATACCGGCAGAAGCAAGGCTACTAAAATGGTAAATACCATGGCGATTGTCAGAAAAATTGAGGTTAGACGAACAATGATAAAAGAGCGGTTTTCCTCCACATCATACGCATGATTTAACGATCGGACGATGGCGTTCATTCCATTAGACGCAGACCATAAAGCCGCGATAATCCCGAATGACAGCAAACCGCCATTTCGATTATTTAAGGTTTGATGGGTAATGGATTCAACGAGGGACATCGCACTGTCGGGAGCATATTGTTCGACAACTCCCAGCACATCATCGGTAGAAAGCGGAAGATATGCGGTGAGCGTCAGCATAAAAATCAAAAACGGAAACAGTGACAATAGAAAAAAATACGCCAGCTCCGCTGATTTGCTTTGCCCCTCATGAAGGGTGTATCGGCTGAAAAGCTCTTTCAAAAAATTCATGTCCGTCTCACCTCACATGTTTGATCATTTTTTTGTAAAATGCTCTTTTGTTTCTTGCACAAGCTCCATCACTTGCGGCGTTGTTTTCTTCAGCTCTTTCACTTGCTGATTCACAAAGCCGACTTCATCTGAAAGCGTTTGGGCGAGCTTCTTGGCCTTATCCACTTTTGTGATTATGGTATTTTTCAGCAGTTCTGGATTGCTTTTGTACAGTGAAAGTTTATGCTTGCATGTCAGCCATCTCATACCGCATGCCTGTCTTGTCGGCTTATGGAGCAGCGATAACGCCGCGCCTGCCGCAGCTCCGAGAAATATACCTTTCAGCATTAAACGTTCATTGTTCATGCAAATTCTCCTTTCACTCACAATTGTTTTTCTTTTTGAATGGATGCAAGCAGATGCTCACAACCCGATTTGATTAATTGGGAGACCTCTTCAAAGTTCCCTGTGTAGTAAGGATCGGGAACGTCGGCAAGATCTGAATCTTCAACATAGTCCAAAAGCCTTTTGATATGCGGGGTGTTCTTAAAACCCGCCATGCTTCTGAGGCTCCCGATATTTTCTGCATCCATCGCAATGATGTAATCAAAATCAGACAGATCCTGTTCGCTGACTTGACGCGCCAGCATGCCCTCAAAGCTGATTCCTTCTCTGCGCAATATCTCCTGCGTTCCTTCATGCGGCGGTTTGCCGATGTGCCACCCACCGATACCGGCTGAGTCCGTCTTGATTTTCCCCTCTAAACCTTTTTGGGCTGCCAAGTCCCGAAAAATCGCTTCCGCCATCGGAGACCGGCAAATGTTTCCCAAACAAACAAATAATACGCTTACCATGTTGTGCAACCTCCCTATTCTTTGCCCATATTTCTCTTAAAAGAAACCTTCATGAATATCTTAGTAGGATGTTCATTTTCTTTTCAACTGATGTCTCCACTTTTTTGAAATCAACGGGCAGCTTTTAGAATAGGGTTTTTTTCTGAACGAATTCTGTTAGAATAAAACATACCGAATCTCGCGTAAAGAAAGGATGGAGCCATTTGTCCAGCCCAAATACAGAAACGTTAACTCAAATGATTGAAGACATTTCCCAAAAACTGAACATGCTGAATGTCGGCGTGATCAAAGCGGAGGATTTCAGTGATGAAAAGATCGAAGACCTCACGTACCTCCACAGCATGGTGATGAGAAAGGACTCATTCAGCCCAAGTGAAATGCAGGCGATTGCTCAAGAACTTGCCTCACTTCGTAAATAATGGAGACTGGCCGAAAACTCGGCGAGTCTTTTTTATCATTGCCCCAAAACCAAATTTCCTAAAGACAGGCGTCATGTTTAATAAGGAAAACACATTGACTGGCCAAGACATAACGTCTATAACATCAAAAAACAGTCATGCCCGAAAAAGATTTGAAGGAGTACAAGCATGAAAACGACATCTATTAAAACTGCATCCGGAATGTATATCAACTACTTCTTTCTGGGGATGGTCAACATCATTCTCGCATCCAATATGTCCTCTTTAACAAAACAGTGGAATACCGATCCGACCGGCATCAGTTATGTCATTGCCGCTATCGGGTTCGGCAAGCTTCTGACATACGGCATTTCCGGTGTTTTGTCAGATAAGATTGGAAGAAAGCCGCTTGTTGTCGCTTCTGCGGGAATTATGGCCGTCTTTTTAGTCGGTATTCCTTTATCACCGAGCTATGAACTGGCGTTTGTGTTCGCCTTATTAGCCGGAATCGCTAATTCAGCAATGGACGCCGGAACATATCCGGCTTTAACCGAGCTCTTCCCGAAAGCTTCCGGCTCGGCGAATGTTTTGGTCAAAGCCTTTATGTCTGTCGGGGCCGCACTTTTGCCGCTTTTGATCACATTTTTAGCAGACCACAGCATGTTTTACGGATTTGCTTTTTATCTCCCGGCAGCAGTGTATGCGCTGAATATCGTTTATTTATCAACGCTTTCGTTTCCTAAGAAACAGGAGAAGCCAACTAACAGCGGCCACCAGGATTCTCCCGCCTTCTTGTCTGAACCTGTTTTTCAGAAAGAAGGCACTGCACTGATCATTATCGGTTTTACATCAACGGCTTTATTTACCGTTTCTCAAATCTGGCTCCCGAGCTACGCGCAAAAGGCTGCCGGTTTAGCTGAAACAGCATCCGTGCAATTGCTGAGCTATTACAGTATAGGATCTCTGACATCCGTTTTATTATTAGCCCTTCTGCTGAACAGATGGGTTAAGCCAGTCATGATTACGCTCTTGTATCCTGTTATTACGTTATGTACGCTTGCGGTTATGCTGACGGTTCATGTGCCATTGGTGCTGGACATCACCGCCTTTTTCTTAGGATTTTCAACCGCGGGTGTGTTTCAGATTACCATTACATTAATGACAGAGCTTTTTTGGAAGCGAAAAGGAACCGTTACCGGCATTGTTGCTACCGCTTCAAGCCTCGCGTCGATTCTGCTGCCGATTGCCACCGGGCTTATCGCACAAGCGGGAGGCACCGCCCATATCTTTATGTTCGACTTCGGCATAGCAGTCATCGGTACAGCTGCAGCCGCCTTCCTGTATTACAGATACAAAAAACTGACGGCTGCTCCACGCTGTCATTCATAAAAAACGGACGCCCTGGGCGTCCGTTTTTCTTATTTCTCAAGCAATGCGAGAGATTCGCGGTTAAATGCCGGAATGTCGTCCGGTGTGCGGCTTGTGACCAATTGATTTTGGCAAACGACCACTTCCTGGTCCACAACGTCGGCACCCGCGTTTTCCATGTCAACACGAATAGACGTATAGCCTGTCGCTTTTCGGCCATCGAGCGCTTTTGCGTTGATTAAGAGCTGCGGGCCGTGGCAAATCGCAAATACCGGTTTTTTGTCAGTCATAAACGCTTTCGTAAATTGGACGAAACGGTCATCTGCGCGAAGCTGGTCTGGTGAAAATCCTCCTGGAATCAAAAGCGCATCAAAGTCTGAAGGGTTGACATCGTCAATGGACGCGTCAACTGTCACTTCCGCGTTCCCCTGCTTGCCTTTTACTGTTTTTCCTTTTTCGTTTTCGATGACAGTCAGTTCATGTCCCGCTTCTTTAAAAGCTTTCGCTGGTTCCGTGTACTCGCTGTCCTCAAAATAATCTGTCAAAACAACTGCAATTTTTTTCCCCATGATTCATAACCTCCCGCTTAATATGACTACATAAAACACTCTACCCCAGCCACACTAAAATAAACATTCTTCAGATCCGGCATACACTAAGCATAAATACCCAAAATTCATCGATAGATGCCATTACATAATACTCATTTTTCTCCCTTTTACAATAATCATAAAGAAACACCTACAAATAGTTACAAAATATTCTTACAATAGGAGCTGTAACACAAATTTCGTTGAAAGGTGGAGAACTGGTGAGAATACAGAAAAGACGAACACACGTCGGTAACATTCTCCGTATTCTTTTGCCCCCAATTATGATACTTAGCCTAATCCTCCCAACACCACCCATTCATGCAGAAGAAAGCGCGGCTCCTCAAGTGCATCTGAGTATTTTGGCCACGACTGATATTCATGCCAACATGATGGATTACGATTACTACAGCGACAAAGAAACGGCGGATTTCGGGCTGGCGAGGACGGCCCAGCTGATCCAAAAGCACCGCCAGGAAAACCCAAACACCCTGCTCGTTGATAATGGCGACTTGATCCAAGGGAATCCGCTGGGTGAATACGCGGTGAAATATGAAAAAAACGACATTATCTCCGGCTCGAAAACCCACCCGATCATCAGCGTGATGAATGCGCTGAAATACGACGCCGGCACACTGGGCAATCATGAATTCAACTACGGGCTCGATTTTCTCGACGGCACGATCAAGGGAGCCGATTTCCCGATTGTAAATGCCAACGTCAAAACAACAAACGGTGAAAATCGTTTTACGCCGTATGTCATTAAAGAAAAAACCGTTACTGACGAAAACGGCCAAGAACAGAAAGTAAAGGTCGGCTACATAGGCTTCGTCCCGCCGCAAATCATGACGTGGGATAGAAAGAACCTCGAAGGTCAGGTGCAGGTGCAGGATATCGTAGAATCCGCCAATGAAACGATTCCGAAAATGAAGGCGGAAGGCGCAGAGGTTATTATTGCCCTCGCCCACACCGGCATTGAAAAGCAGGCTCAATCGTCAGGCGCAGAAAATGCCGTGTTTGACCTTGCCACCAAAACGAAAGGCATTGACGCCATCATCTCGGGCCATCAGCACGGACTCTTCCCATCCGCCGAGTATGCGGGTGCTGCCCAATTCGATGTTGAAAAAGGGACCATTAACGGCATTCCTGTCGTCATGCCGAGCAGCTGGGGCAAATACTTAGGCGTGATAGACCTCAAACTTGAAAAGACGGACGGTTCATGGAAGGTGGCAGATTCCAAAGGCAGTATTGAATCCATTGCCGGCAATGTCACATCACGAAATGAAACCGTCACAAGCACCATTCAGCAAACACACCAAAACACATTGGAATATGTCAGAAAACCGGTCGGCAAAACAGAAGCAGATATTAACAGCTTCTTTGCACAGGTCAAAGATGACCCATCCATTCAGATTGTGACCGATGCGCAAAAATGGTATGCCGAAAAAGAGATGAAGGATACCGAGTACAAGGACCTGCCGATTTTATCCGCCGGAGCGCCGTTTAAAGCAGGCGGCAGAAACGGAGCCAACTACTATACGAACATTCCGGCCGGTGATCTCGCCATTAAAAACGTCGGTGACTTGTATTTGTACGATAATACCGTTCAGATCGTCAAGCTGACAGGAAGCGAAGTCAAGGACTGGCTGGAGATGTCAGCTGGCCAGTTCAATCAAATTGATCCGTCAAAAGGCGGGGATCAAGCCTTGCTGAATGAGAATTTCCGCTCCTATAATTTTGACGTGATGGACGGCGTCACCTATCAGGTAGATGTCACAAAACCGGCGAAATACGATGAGAACGGAAAAGTGATCAATGCGAACTCATCCCGGATCATCAATCTTTCCTATGAAGGCAAACCGATCAGCCCAAACCAGGAATTTCTCGTTGTCACCAATAATTATCGTGCGTCCGGAGGCGGCGGATTCCCTCACCTGACGAGCGATAAGATTGTTCACGGCTCTGCGGTTGAAAACAGGCAGGTGCTGATGGATTATATTATCGAACAAAAAACAGTTAATCCAAAAGCAGACAATAACTGGTCAATCGCGCCTGTTTCCGGAACCAATTTGACGTTTGAATCCTCGCTTTTGGCCAAGCCGTTTGCCGATAAAGCAGACGATGTCGCTTATGTAGGCGAATCTGCAAATAATGGCTATGGTGTGTACAAGCTGCAATTCGATGATGACCCAGCTCCTGATCCTCCTAAAGACGGACTGTGGGACCTGACTGTCATGCACACCAATGATACGCACGCCCACCTCGATAACGCAGCGAGACGAATGACGAAAATTAACGAAGTACGAAACGAAACAGACCATCACATTCTCCTTGATGCAGGAGACGTGTTTTCCGGGGATCTGTATTTCACAAAATGGAACGGTTTAGCCGATTTGAAAATGATGAATATGATGGGCTATGACGCCATGACCTTCGGAAACCACGAGTTTGATAAAGGGCCGGCAGTGCTTTCTGATTTTCTCAGCGGAAACATCACAACCGTCGACCCGGCGAACCGCTATCACTTTGAAGCACCTGAATTTCCGTTCGTCAGCGCTAACGTAGATGTGTCAAATGAGCCTAAGCTTGCAGCGTATGTCAAAAAGCCGCAAACCTTTACGGCAGGTGAAAAGAAAGAGCCCGGCATCCACCCTTACATTCTGTTAGATGTTGACGGTGAGAAGGTCGCCGTATTCGGACTGACAACCGAAGATACGGCCACCACATCAAGCCCGGGCAAAAGCATCGTTTTCAATGATGCCTTTGAAACAGCACAAAACACCGTCAAAGCGATTCAAGAAGAAGAAAAAGTAAACAAAATTATTGCTTTAACCCATATCGGGCATAACCGAGACCTTGAGCTAGCCAAAAAAGTTAAAGGCATTGACTTGATCATCGGCGGACACACCCACACCCTCGTTGACAAAATGGAGGTCGTGGACAACGAAGAGCCGACGATCGTGGCGCAAGCCAAAGAATACGGCCAATACTTGGGACGTGTTGATGTCGCATTTGATGAAAACGGTGTGGTGCAAACAGACAAATCAAATCTGAGCGTGCTGCCGATTGATGAACATACAGAAGAAAACGCAGAAGCAAAAAAAGAGCTCGATCAGTTCAAAACTGAATTAGAGGACGTGAAAAATGAAAAAGTCGGCTACACGGATGTCGCGCTTGACGGCCAGCGTGAGCATGTGCGCACGAAGGAAACCAATCTCGGAAACTTCATTGCGGACGGCATGCTGGCAAAAGCGAAAGAAGCAGCCGGCGCCAGAATCGCGATAACAAATGGCGGCGGCATCAGAGCCGGCATTGACAAAGGCGACATCACACTCGGCGAGGTGCTGAACGTGATGCCGTTCGGCAACACGCTTTACGTGGCCGATTTGACCGGAAAGCAAATCAAAGAAGCCCTTGAACAAGGCTTAAGCAATGTGGAAAACGGAGGCGGCGCCTTCCCTCAGGTGGCCGGAATCGAATATACCTTTACCTTAAACAACGAACCTGGACACCGTGTTTTAGACGTGAAATTCGAATCGCCTAACGGAGACAAAGTTGATCTGAATACGGATGATACCTACCGCGTGGCAACGAATAATTTTGTCGGCGCCGGAGGAGACGGATACTCTGTCTTCACAAAGGCATCCCATGGTGAAGACCTTGGCTACGTGGATTATGAGATTTTCACTGAACAGCTGAAAAAACTAGGAAACAAGGTCTCTCCTAAAATCGAAGGACGCATCAAAGAAGTCTTCCTGCCAACAAAGCAGAAGGACGGCAGCTGGACACTTGATGAGGACAAATTTGCGATTTATGCTAAAAATGCAAATACGCCGTCTGTCTATTATGAAACACCTGAAGGATCTCAAGAGAAGCCTATTAATCTAAAAGTGAAAAAAGACCAGGTCAAACGTTTAAAAGAAAGAGAGTCAGATCCTTCATTGACGGTGTTCAACTACTGGTACAGCATGAAGCTGCCAATGGCAAATCTCAAAACCGCCGATACTGCAATTGGGATCAAATCTACGGGAGAATTGAATGTTTCACTGGCAGATGTATATGACTTTACAGTGAAACAAAAAGGAAAAGAAATAAAATCATTCAAGGAGCCTGTGCAGCTTTCGCTTCGCATGTTTGATATTGAAGAAGCCCATAACCCTGCGATTTACCATGTTGACCGGAAAAAGAAAGCATTCACAAAGACAGAAAACGGATCAGTTGACAATGATATGGTGACAGGATATACAAACCACTTCAGCGAATACACGATCTTAAATTCCGGTGAAAACAACAAACCGCCGGCATTCCCATCCGATCAGCCGACAGGCGGTGATGACGGCAGCAATGGCGGAGGCTCCGACAAACCCGGCGGAAAACAGCCGACTGATGGAAACGGAGGACATGATACACCTCTCGGCACTGAACCGACAAACGGCTCTGGAGGAAACGGATCGGGCGGATCAGGTGCAGACGACCCGGCTGGCGGCCTGCTACCGGACACAGCCACCTCCATGTACTCGATCCTCTTGGCCGGATTTCTGATCAGTGCACTCGGAACAGCTATGTACTGGCATCAGAGAAGAAAACAGAATAAAGCGAATCAGGCATAAAAAAGAGCTGCTCGTTATCGAGCAGCTTTCTTTATTACACCCACTTCACAACATCTTCAACAGCAGATCTTGTTTTCGGGCGAGGGTCTCTCACACGGTAGCCGAACGCCACCATCACAGAAATATCGAAGCTTCCGTTTTCCAGCAGGCCTTCTTCTTCAAGAATGCGGTGAATGTGGTCATACTGGAAGCCTTCGATAGGGCAAGAATCAACACCGATTTGCGCAGCGGCAGTCATCATGTTGCCAAGCGCGATATAGGTTTGTTTGGATGCCCAGTCAAACAGTGTTCTATCACTTTCAAGCAAATGCAAATCATTTTTCTGGAAATCTTCTGTTTTGCTGAGATAGCCTTCGTATACGTCCTGAGGCATTTGTTTTACTTCTTTTAAATGACGTTTGATGTAATCCGCATTATATTTGATATCCTTCGCTGTACGCGCAAGAATCAGGACGAAATGGCTTGCGGTCGGAAGCTGCTTTTGTGCGCCCCATGTGTATTCGCGAAGCTTCTCGCGGAATTCCGGATTTTGCACGACGACAAATTTCCAAGGCTCAAGGCCAAGTGAGCTCGGAGACAGTCTTCCTGTTTCTAAAATAAATTCAAAATCACTGTCTGATACTTTTTTATTCGGGTCAAATTCCTTTGTTGCATGTCTGAAATGGTATGCATCGAGAATTTGTTTCTTTAGATCTGCCATGTTAAACACCTCTCCTTTTGGTTACTCTCATCTCTATTGTAGCCATTATGATAAAAAGTAAAAGTACGCACATTTTTGTTGGATAGTATCAATTTTGATACCAACAAAAAAAGCGCGCTGCCGCAGGCAGGCGCTACTTTCATTTTCCCCGCCTCGCAAAATCGACAAATCGGAATTTGTCCAGGCGGTGTCTGCTTTCCGTATATTGAAACAGGCTCGTATCCTCCAAAAAGACGTAGTTTCTCACCACGACCATATGGTCATAGCCGCGTAAATCAAGCAGCTCCCTGTCTTCATCCGTACACGGCTCGGCAACAATTTCTTTTTGGGCATAACTGATTGAAAGACCCAGTTCCCCTTCTATATATTCATATATAGAGTTTTCACAAATTTCTTTCGTCAGGTGCGGCACATGCTTTCTGAAAAAGTAATCCTTGTCCAAAATCACATGTTCCCCGTCAATTTTTCTTGACCTGATGACCTCCCAAATATCGTCTTCCGGCTGAGCACGAAGCTGTTTTTGGATGAGCTCTGACGGAGGCTCCAGCCCGAATTTGTGTACAGTTGTTTTCGTTTCTTTGCCAAGCGTTTGCGCGAGCTCCTTGAAGCTGACAAGGCCTGATACGGGAAATTGCATTTTTTCACGGTTGAGGACGACGGAGCCCTTCCCTCTGATTTTCTGGATATAGCCGTTTTGCGCAAGCATGTGAAGCGCCTTTCGGACCGTTTCTCTCGATGTACTGTATTGTGCGGCCAACTCGTGTTCAGAGGGAAGAATCTCCTCCGCTTTCCATCGGCCGCCTTCAATTTGCTGTGCGATGTCTTTATAGATTGTGATGAATTTGTTCACCTTCATTATGGACCACCCAGCTTAGTTTAACACGGTTTCGTTAAACGATAAACAATGGACTCATACGGACGGAGCGTCATGTTCTGCAGCTGTTCCCTCACATCATCGTTCGTCAGCAGCACCTCTGCCTTCCATTCGTCAGGCTTTATAGAGTCCGGCAGTGTAAAGGCTGCCTCTCTTCCGTAAAAATTATTGATCACAAGCAGCTTTTCATTGCTGCCGTGTCTGAGATACGCAAAAATGTTCGGGTCATCCTTTGCAATGCACTCATACGTCCCATCTGTCACTATGTCATACGTTTTACGAATCTGAATCAGCTTTTGATAATGGTAAAACACCGAGTTTTGGTCCTTCAGCGCCGCTTCGGCATTGATTTCCCGATAGTTGCCGGCAACCGGTATCCATGGCGTGCCCGTTGTAAAACCGCCATTCTCCGTAGCATCCCATTGAACAGGCGTTCTGGAATTGTCTCGGGACTTCGCCTGTAAAATCGCATTGATCTCTTGTTCAGCCATTCCCTTTTCCTTAAAGGTGTGATACATGTTCAGCGATTCGACATCCCGGTAGGAGCTGATGTCAGTAAACTTCGGATTTGTCATCCCCAGCTCCTCGCCCTGATAAATATAAGGCGTGCCCTGCATCATGTGAATGGCGGTCGCAAGCATTTTCGCTGATTTCACCCTGTATGCGCCGTCATCTCCATATCTTGATACAACGCGCGGCTGATCGTGGTTGCACCAGAACAGAGCATTCCATCCTCCTCCAGCGTGCATCCCCGTCTGCCACTCGGAGAGGATCTCCTTCAGCTTCAAAAAGTCAAACGGCGCCAAGGCCCATTTTTCACCGTTTGGATAGTCAACCTTGAGATGATGGAAGCTGAACGTCATATCAAGTTCTTTATTGTTGGGATTCGTATACCGGATGCAATGGGCTACCGTGGTTGAAGACATCTCACCGACCGTCATGCTGTCATAAAGGGAAAACACCCTTTCGTTCATTTCATGCAGAAATTCGTGCACCCGCGGGCCGTCAGTGTAAAAGGAACGGCCGTCGCCACCGTCTTCCGCATTCGGAAAGCGCTGATCCTTAGAAATCAGGTTGATGACATCCAGCCTGAAGCCGTCTATTCCCTTTTTAAACCAAAAATGCATCATGTCATAGACATGCTTTCTGACCTCTTCATTTTCCCAATTCAAATCAGCCTGCGTCACATCAAACAGATGCAAATAGTATTGGCCCGATGCTTCGTCAAGCTCCCAGGCTGAGCCGCCGAATTTCGATTCCCAGTTCGTCGGGGCAGCACCGTTTTCCTGCGGGTTTTTCCATATATAAAAGTCACGGTACGGGCTGTTTTTTGAAGAAATTGCCTCTCGAAACCATTTGTGCTCTGTTGACGTATGGTTGACAACAAGATCCATGACGACTTTCAGGTCTCTTTTATGCGCTTCGGACACTAGCCGCTCAAAATCCTCCATCGTCCCGTATTCAGGATAAATCGAGTAATAATCCCGAATATCATATCCATTATCATGCTGCGGTGAATCATAAATCGGTGTCAGCCAAAGCACATCCACCTGAAGTGTTTTTAAGTAATCAAGCTTTTCAATAATGCCGTTTAGATCTCCGACACCGTTTCCTGTCGTATCGTTAAAGCTTTTCGGATAAATTTGATAGACCACAGCTTTTTTCCACCATGGCGTTTGTTCTGTTTTCATCTGTCTCCACCACCATATTTAAATTGACAACGGGAAAAGGGAACGTTCAACACGCCCCGCTCCCCATTGGTTATTTATGTTTGAATCTCGCATACGCGTATGTTCCGGCAAACGGCACGATCAATACAATAGCCATCCCGATAGCAAACGCCCCCCAGTACTGGCTCATGATTGAGAAAATCCCCGGCACGCCGCCGACACCGACGGAGCTTGCCAGCACACCTTGAGAAGAAATATACATTCCGGCCAGCCCTGAGCTGATCATCGCAATAATAAACGGGAACCTGTACCGAAGATTCACCCCGAAAATGGCAGGCTCTGTAATGCCTAAATATGCAGAAATCCCTGATGTGAGGGAGAGGCCTTTTTGTTTCTCATCCTTCACAATAAACATCATGGCCAGTGCAGCCGAACCTTGCGCGATATTAGAAAGCGCCAGCATCGGCCATAAAAATGTGCCGCCAAGCTTTGAGCCGATGAGCTGCAGGTCGACTGCCAGAAACGTGTGATGCATGCCGGTAATCACGAGCGCCGAGTAGAAACCGCCATATAACAAACCACCCAGCGCGGCAAAAGAACCAAACACCGAGATAAGCCCTGAAGTCAGCACATTTCCAATCGCAAATGTAACCGGACCGATAATAATAAAAGAGGCAAAGCCTGTTACAAGTAGCGTTATCGGTGCGACGACGAGCAGCTGTATGCCTTCAGGTGTTCGCTTTGTTAGAAATACTTCAATCTTCGCCAGCATATAGGAGGCTAACAAAATCGGAAGCACCTGCCCCTGATATCCGACTTTCTGTACCTCAAGTCCGAACAAATTCCATACCGGAATCTTTCCGCTTTGTTCTGCGGCCCCGTAGCCCCACGCGTTCAGCAAATCAGGATGCACGAGCATCACGCCGAGCACAATGCCAAGCAGCGGATTGCCGCCAAACCGTTTGACCGCAGACCAGCCGATTAGCGCAGGCAGAAACGTAAAGGCTGTGCCCGCAATCAGGTTAATCATATTAGCAAGATCAGCCCATTGCGGATAGACCTGCACAATCGATTTGGTGCTGAAGAAAATGCCCTGAGCCGTTAAAATGTTGTTGATCCCCATCAAGAGGCCCGCCGTGACAATCGCAGGCAATATGGGAATAAAAATATCTGCAAGCGTTTTCACAGCACGCTGAAAAGGATTCATATTTTTTTCTGAAGCCTTCTTCACTTCATCCTTTGTTGACTCGCCAATCCCCGTTTCCTTGACCAGTTCAGCATATACTTTGTTGACCGTTCCCTGGCCGATTACGACCTGAAATTGCCCGTTTGTCGAAAACGACCCTTTTACAACGTCAATTTGATCAAGTTCCTCTTGGTCAACCTTGCTCTCATCTATTAATGCAAAACGCAAACGTGTCACACAATGAGTTGCCGCTGCAATATTTTCAGCACCGCCGACTGCTTCGACAATCTGCCGTGCCGATCTGTTCAGTTCCCCCATGCCAACCCCTCCGTATTCGTTGATAACTTGTATATACAACTTATGATTATATTGTATTCTTGTATATACATGTAGTCAACAATTTTTTATAGCGCTTTCATCCTAGTCCGGAATATCTGAAACAGACAAGGTTACCCTAAAAGTCACGAGCACTTATTAAATAAAGACATTGAAAAAGCAGGGTGACCCTCATGAATAAACACGACAAAGCGCTGCAGCTCATCAAAGAGCTTGAAGACAATCAGGACAGGCCGATTTCTCCCGATTTGAAGGAAAACCTCGATCATCTGACTTTATTAACAGAAGGCTGCTCAGACATTGTTTTTAGACAATTTGATTTTGGAAGCGGACTGTGTGGATTTATTGTTTATATCGAAGGAATTGTAAAATCTGAACACATACAGGATCACGCTCTCCGTCCTTTCTTAAGGCATTTGACAGACCAGATAGAAGAACATGAAGAAGCGCTGCAAAATACACTATCGATTTCAAGCGTCACGGCAGAAACAAGCTTATCTAAAGTGGCTTCATCCATCATTGAAGGAAACGCGGTTTTATTTGCCGACAAACATTCAAAATGCCTGATCTTAAAAATAAAAGGCGGGCAAAGAAGAAGCATCGAAGAACCGATAACGGAATCGACCATCAGAGGATCGCGAGAGGGCTTCACTGAAAGCCTCAGGGTTAATACAGCCCTTGTGCGCTTTCGGGTCAAAACGTTTCAGCTCAAAATGCTCTCTTTTAAAATCGGCACCAAAACCAAAACCGACATTGTCTTGGCCTATATTGACGGGCTTGCGGATCCAAAGGTCATTGACAAAGTGAAAAAGAGAATCAAAAACATCAAGATTGATTCCGTGTTAGAAAGCGGATATATTGAGGAGTTTATCGAGGACGACACGTACTCTCCTTTCCCCCAGCTGCAATACACGGAAAGGCCCGATACCGTTGCCGCCCAGCTGCTCGAAGGCCGTTTTGCCATTTTTACAGATAATACGCCTTTTGTCTTAACAGGCCCAATTACGTTTTGGCAGCTGATGCAGGCCAGTGAAGACTACTATGAGCGTTATTTGATGTCTAACTTAATCCGCTGGCTTCGCTATATGTTTTTATTCGTTGCTTTATATTTGCCGGCTATTTATGTTGCCGTTATTACATACCATCAGGACTTAATGCCGACAAACTTAATGTTCAGCGTGGCATCTGCGCGTGAACCGATTCCTTTCCCCGCCATCGTGGAGGCATTGATTATGGAAATCTCCTTTGAGGCTCTCCGTGAAGCGGGGGTGCGCCTCCCGAAAACCATCGGCCAGACCGTCAGCATTCTCGGCGCACTGGTCATCGGGACAGCCGCAGTTGAGGCGGGAATTGTGTCAGCTCCGATGGTGATCATCGTATCGTTAACAGGAATCGCCTCCTTTACGATTCCGCGGTTTAATTTAGCCATCTCCATCAGGATGCTTCGTTTCCCATTTATGTTTTTGGCGAGTATTTTCGGGATATTCGGCATTATGCTCGGCACAATTCTCTTAGTGCTCCATTTATGCAAGCTGCAATCTTTCGGCATTCCTTATTTATCCGGGATTTCTCCGTTTAAACGAGAGGAAGTGAAAGATATTTTTGTTCGGGCGCCGTGGTGGACGATGACCAGAAGGCCGGGCACGTATTCGCGCGGCAATGGACAGAAGGGAGCGAAAAGAGAGGATCCTCAAGATGAAGAAAACAATATATAAGTGTGTTGTGCCGCTTCTCGTTTGTATCCTTCTAACAGGGTGCTGGGACCGTACAGAAATCAATGACATCGCCTTTGTCGTCAGCTCTGCAATTGATAAGAAAAAAGATCAGTACCGAGTAGCCATGCAAATTCCCTTGGTTGGCAAATTAGGCGGACAAACAGGTGGAGGAGGCGGAACTGCCGGTTCAAAGACATGGTATGTGGATTCAGCTTCGGGCACTACGATTAAGGAAGCAAACAGCAAGCTGCAAACTTCCTTGTCCCGGATGATCAATACGTCCCACAGGCGTACGGTCGTGATTGGAGAGGATATGGCAAGGGACGGCGTCGCCCCAGTCTTTGATATGTTAACGCGAAATCCGCAGAACAGATTAACGGCGCTTCTTTTAATCAGCCGGGGAGAAGCGCGGGACATTTTAAACACCGATGTTCAGCTTGAACAGTTTTCGGCGGAAATGATTCGGGAGCTGGCCATTATGGCAACGAGCCGCCCCGTTTTTTTAAGCAGATTCATGTCTGACCTAGTAGAAAAAGGCAGTGATCCATATGCACCGGTCATCTCCGCATCTAAAACAAAGCCTGGAGGGAAAGGCAAGCCCAATTTGAAGATTGACGGACTTGCGATCTTTAAAAAGGACAGATTGATGGATATTTTCAAAGACGAACACATGACAGCAGCCCTGATGTTGCTGAATCAAGCACGGCAGCCAGAATTCATCCTAGACCTGCCCAATCAAATGGGGCAAGCGTCCATTCAGCTTCAAAAGTCCAATGCATCCTTTCATGCGGCTGAAAAAAACGGAAAGCTGTCGATGACAATCGAGATCAGAGCCAAAGGAATTATTATGGAAAACCAATCCACTTATGAGACGAGAGAGAATGACCATTTTTACATCATACAAAAAGCTTTAAACAGAGCTGTTAAAAAAGACGTGATCAGCACCGTTCATCGGCTTCAAAAGCTAAAGGCGGACCCGGCCGGCTTCCAAGACCAAACGATAAGAAGCATGGACATCACGAAGGATCTGCTGAGAAAGGAATGGGATGAGGTCTACAAGGACATGGAGATTCACGTCAACCCAATTATGACGATTGAGCAAGGCGGTGTCTTGTATAAAACGATCAGCCATTAATGGAGGTGCGCCAGCATGATCAGCTATATCGTACAGACAGTGATTGTGTGCATTGCCATTTACGTATATGAATGGAAGAATTTTCGTTCCGCTACCGCAGCAACGAAATGGGCCTTCAGCTTGCTGATAGCAGGAAGTGCTTTTCTGTGGATTTATTTGAGAGTGAATCCCCTGCTTCCGCGGCTGGGTCACCTGTTTAAATATATAACGTTTTGAACATGACAGAAAGGATGTGCTTTATGGATAAGACCTCTGCATACCAAGGGTTATTTTTCGGAGCGCTTTATACGTTAGCGGTTGGACTGAAGCATGCCCCGATCCTCATGATCGAATCGGCAAAACAAAACGCCTGGCACAGCTATATCCTAGGCGTCATCTTGGTCTTTCCGGCGCTCTGGCTTATGCACAGGCTGATGAAAAAGCATCAGGATCAAAATATCTATCAGCTATTGAGCCGCTCTTCGCCAATCGCCGGCCGGTTTATTATTTTCCTGTTTTCTTTATATTTCCTGTTAATCAACGCTCATGATATACGTTTTTTCATCAATTTAATTAACATTTTATTTCTGCCGAGAACACCAATGGCTGTTCTTGGCGGCGTTATTATCTTTGTGGCGATCTGTATTGCCAGAGAGGGAAAAGAAACGTTGACAAGAATGGCGCAGATTTTTTTATTTCCATTCGGCACCTTGATTTTGCTTCTTCCCCTTACACTGGCCACACAAATTGAGCTGCAAAATGTAACGCCGGTCTTTGAAGGGCCGATCCAATACCTTCAATCAAGCTTTTATGCGTTCGGCACAATGGGAGAATTGATCATCCTCCCACTTCTCTTTTCAAACAGAAGCGTCCCGCTGAAACACACCATTATTGCAATACTGCTGGGCGCTTTATTCCTTGCCGTGATGTTATTTTCTTCAATTTCAGTCTTCGGTCCCAATCTGACATCTACTTTCTTTGATCCTGCCTATATGGTGATCAGGCAGATCCGCATTACGGATTTCCTGGATCGATCAGATCTCATCATCGCGGCCTTATGGATTCCGGTCATTATGGTGAAGATAGCCGGTTCGCTTTATATTGTGGTATACGGACTTTCCTTCTTGCACTCAAAAATCGACCTGAAAGCCATGTATACACCAACCGGCATGTTTTCGCTCGTATGCAGCTTTTGGTTTTTCCTAAATACAAATCAGCTGATCGACTTTAACAGAATCAAACCGTTCATCAATGTAGTGATTTCTCTTTTGCTGCCTGTATTCATCTATTTGATCATCAAAAGCAAAGCAAAGTTCGGCGCTAAAGCAAAACACTAAGAATGTTTGGCTTCTTTTGTTTGATACACAGAATCTTGTTTCGTTTTTCCCTTATCTTTCAGATAATACTGTTCAGATGTAAAAAATTCGGTATACAGCGCTTTTACCTTTCTGCTTAATAACAGCAGCGCAATCACATTCGGAACGAGGATAAAAGCCAATGCTAAGTCCAGAAAGCCCCAGATGGCTTTTGCTCCGCCCGCGGCACCTATGATGATAGCAGCCAAATAAGCGAATTTGATCACATGTCCTGCCAGCCGCCCAAACAGAAATTCAGCTTGCTTCACGCCGTAAAAAATGACTACCATAATAGTCGATACAACAAAGAAGACGAGGGAAATCGAGACGAAGTACCCTCCGCCAGAACCAAAATAGTGCTGAAATGCAGCCGTCGTCAGTGCTGCCGGGTCATTTGAAGCATTCTCCCCTGTCCAGACACCGGATGCTAGAACAACAAAAGCCGTCGTGGTGCAGATAATCAAGGTGTCAATGACAATGCCAATTACAGACCAGAACCCCTGCCTCACAGGGTGATCAGTCATTGCCGCCGCATGTGCAATCGGGGCTGTTCCCATTCCGGCTTCATTCGAATACAGTCCGCGGGCAAATCCCCAGCGAACGGTTTCAGCCAGTGCAGCACCTGCGAATCCTCCAACTGCTGAAGAAGAAGTAAACGCATTCGAAAAGACGAGAGAGAAGAACGCCGGCACTGAGGATAGATTCATGAGAACAATCAGGAGCCCGGCTCCCGCGTATGCCCCTGCCATAAGAGGAACGATAAACTCTGTTACTTTTCCGATCCGCTTTACCCCTCCTATCACCACTAACCCGATCAAAAACGCAATGCCGATTCCCGCGTATATTTTATTGAAAGAAAACGTTTCGGCCAGAGAGACCGAAACTGAATGTCCCTGAACCATAATGCTTGGAATCAGCTCCACAATCAGCGCAACAGAAAAAAATACGCCGAGCCATTTCATGCGCAGCCCTTTTGTTATGTAATACATCGGTCCCCCTACAAATTCCCCCTGCTCATTTTTTTCTCTGTAATGAACAGCAAGCACACTTTCAGAAAACTTAATCGCCATGGCAAATAAGGCAATCAGCCACATCCAAAAAACCGCTCCGGGGCCTCCAAACATAATAGCGGCAGGGACACCGACAATGTTCGCTGCACCGATTGTTGAACTGAGGGCTGAGGTCAATGCCTGAAGAGGTGTGACCGTGCCCTCTCCCTTCGGCTTTTTCCCTACGCTGCCGATGGTCTGTTTGAAAATGTATAAAGGATAGCGAAATTGAAAGCCTTTCAGCAAAATAGTAAAATACAGCCCCGTCCCCGTCAGCAAGATGATCAGCGGCGGTCCCCACAGCCAATCAGATATACGCTCTAACCATTCCAATAATCGTTCCATCCCATCACCCTTTTTCCGTTTATGGGTCATTTCCCATAGATGAAAAAACATAAACCCTTTGACAAAGAACTTAGAATATAAAAAGAGGATGGCTTTAGTCAATCGCCATCCTTCAGACAGGAAACATCAGCTGGAAGAAGGTCTGTTTCGTCCAAGCCGATCATATACTTTATTCTTATAAAAAGCCGACGCAGGTTTTGAAAACATGTCTTTTTTGTCAACAAGCTTATCGAGCATCATCTGCTTTTCAGTTTTTTTTCTTATTAATTGCTCCCGTTCTTTTTCGTCATAGCACTTTGCGATGAGATGGTCGATCGTCATAAGCTCTTTTTTGAGTGCGCCCTCGTCCTCTGCCATACCTGCATTTTTCAATATACGGTAGCCCATGCGGAGCGATTCAGGCAAGTGTGCTGCGTCATCTTTTGGCAGCGGCTTCCCCATCCCCGGCAGGTTTTCAAATTCCCCGTCTTTGATGGCGCGCTTAATTTTATCTTCAGACACAATATGGGAAAAATCCATCATTCCACCTCTTTTCAAATATAGCTTATATTTTATCATATCGTTCTTTAAGTACCATTTTATTCCTTTATTTCAAGGAAGAAACCTTATTTTACATTCGGCAATATGTACTGAAAACGTTGATTCGACGGCGTTTTTCGCCACTTTCTCCATCGTACGATTTTCACTTTTCTAATCAGCTGATTCGTGTTATATTTGATACGTTCGTTTTTTCTATCGTTTCGCTCGAACTGTGATCGGAAAAAAGGAGTGTAACAATGAAAACATTTATTAAAGAAAGAGGACTGGCCTTCTTTTTAATTGCGGTCGTCCTGTTATGGATCAAAACGTATGTCGGTTATGTCCTTAACTTCAACTTAGGAATAGACAACACGATACAAAAAATATTGCTTTTTGTGAATCCTCTCAGCTCAAGCTTGTTCTTTCTTGGCTTTGGACTCTTGTTCAAGAAAAAATTACAGCAGACAGCCATTATAGTGATTCATTTTTTAATGTCTTTTTTACTGTACGCAAACATTGTGTACTACAGATTTTTCAATGATTTTATTACAATTCCGGTCATTATGCAGGCTAAAACAAACGGCGGCCAACTCGGTGACAGCGCATTTTCGCTGATGAGACCGACTGACGCCTTTTACTTTATCGATACGATTATTCTGATCATCTTGGCGATCAAAGTGAACAAGCCTGTTGAAACGTCGAGCAAAAAATCGTTCCGAATCGTTCTTGCGTCTTCGATTCTGGTTTTCCTTATTAACCTGGCAGTTGCAGAATCAGACCGTCCTGAATTGCTGACAAGATCATTCGACCGAAATTATCTTGTGAAATACCTGGGAACGTACAATTTTACAATTTATGACGCTGTGCAGAATATCAAATCGAACAGCCAGCGTGCGCTTGCCGATTCAAGCGACGTAACAGAAGTTGAAAACTACATGAAAGCCAATTACGACGTGCCGAATAATGTGTATTTCGGCAAAGCGGAAGGAAAAAACGTCATTTACGTTTCACTTGAATCTCTTCAGTCATTTGTCATCGACTATAAGATTAACGGCAAAGAAGTGACACCGTTCTTAAATAAATTGGCACATGATAACGATACGTTCTACTTTGATAACTTTTTCCACCAAACGGGACAAGGTAAAACATCCGATGCAGAATTTATGATGGAAAACTCTCTGTACCCGCTGGCTCAAGGTTCAGTTTTCGTCAACAAAGCGCAAAACACGCTTCAATCTGTTCCGGCGATTCTGAAGTCTAAGGATTACACATCTGCTACGTTCCACGGAAATACGCAGACGTTCTGGAACAGAAACGAGATGTACAAAGCGGAAGGCATCGATAAGTTCTTCGATTCTGCCTACTATGACATGAGCGAAGAAAACACGAAAAACTACGGCATGAAAGACAAACCGTTCTTCAAGGAATCCATGCCGCTGTTAGAAAGCCTGCCGCAGCCGTTCTATACGAAGTTCATTACCCTGTCTAACCACTTCCCATTCGGAATGGATGAGGGGGATACAGACTTCCCGGCTGGAGACTTTGGTGACTCTGTCGTCAACAACTACTTCCAGTCAGCCCATTACCTTGATCAGTCCATTGAACAATTTTTCAATGACCTGAAAAAAGATGGGCTGTATGATAAATCGATTATCGTGATGTACGGAGACCACTACGGCATCTCTGAAAACCACAATAAAGCGATGGCCAAAGTGCTTGGCAAAGAAGAAATCACCGATTATGACAACGCCCAGCTTCAACGGGTGCCGCTCTTTATCCACGCTGCCGGTGTGAAGGGCGAGAAGGTTCATAAATATGCCGGAGACGTCGATGTGGCTCCGACCATTCTTCATTTGCTCGGAGTGGATACAAAAGACTATCTGATGTCCGGTTCGGATATTTTATCGAAAGAACATCGTGAAGTGATTCCGTTCCGTAACGGAGACTTTATTTCACCGAAGTATACGAAAGTATCCGGCAAGTATTATGATACGAAAACCGGAAAAGAGCTTGATGAATCTGAAGTCGACAAATCAGAAGACTCGCTCGTCAAGAAGGAACTTGAAATGTCCGATAAAATCATAAATGGAGACCTGCTGCGTTTCTACGAGCCGAAAGGCTTTAAGAAGGTGAACCCTTCTGATTATGATTACACAAAACATGGCGAGGATTCTTCCGAAACGTCAACAGATGATGAAGATAAATAAGAAAAAGCAGAGAGGCTAGCCTCTCTGCTTTTTTTATTTCATGGCAGCCCTCAATTCCTCCGCTGCAAATTCGACATTCGGGCCAATGATCACTTGAACCGATTGCCCGCCTGATTTGACCACCCCTTTTGCGCCTGCTTTCTTGAGCAGTGCTTCATTTACTAAAGCGGTATCCTTCACAGTCAGCCGCAGCCTTGTGGCGCAATGGTCAATGGTTTGAAGGTTTTCTTTTCCGCCGAGCCCTTTCAGCATGATGTTTTCATTGACATCCTGAACCGTATTTTCGTCCAGCACTTCATCCACGTCATCATCTTCCCGTCCCGGCGTTTTTAAGTTCAAAGCTTTAATCAGTACATAGAACACGATAAAGTATACCGCCGCATAGCATATACCTACCAGAAGCAGAAGCAGCGGTTTCTCTGCGATTCCGTAGCTGAGCACATAATCGATCGCTCCCGCTGAAAAAGAAAAACCTGAACGGATGCCGAGCCAGTTGACGATAAATAAAGACAGCCCGGTTAAGATCGCATGAACAGCGTATAAAAGCGGAGATAAAAACATAAATGCAAACTCAATCGGCTCCGTAATCCCTGTGATAAACGCAGTCAAGGCAAACCCGATCATCATTCCCGCCGTGGCTTTCCGCTTTGACGGCTTGGCAGTCACAACCATAGCCAGACATGCCGCCGGAAGACCGAACATCATAATTGGGAAGAATCCGGTCATGTATGTGCCCGCTGTCGGATCTTTTGCGAAAAAGCGTGCCAGATCCCCTGTCACTCCGTTATATTCTCCAAATTGGAACCAGAAAATATTGTTCAGCACGTGGTGAAGGCCAAGCGGTATTAACAGCCTGTTGAATAGGCCGAATATGCCAGCCCCGATGCCGCCGAGTCCCAGCATCCATTCTCCAAACGCATTAATGCACGATTGAATCGGAGGCCAGACGATTCCGAAAATACCGGCTAAAATGATCGTGATAATAGCGGTTACAATTGGCACAAGCCGTCTGCCGCTGAAAAATCCGAGATATTCAGGCAGCTTTGTATTCTTAAAGCGATTATACGTATAACCGGCAATTAACCCCGCAATGATTCCCCCAAACACCGCCATATTGTTTGTTTTATCAATTGTCTTTGTCGCCGCGTCAAGCATCAAGTACGATATCGCCCCTGATAAACCTGCGGCCCCATTGCTGTCCTTTGAAATTCCAATGGCAATACCGATCGCGAAAATAAGCGGAAGATGATCAAAAACCGCCGTCCCTGCTTGATAGATAAACGGGATATTAAATACATCCTCCCTGCCAAGCGCCAGGATAATTCCAACCGCAGGCAGAACCGCAATCGGGAGCATAAATGACTTCCCGAGCTTTTGTAAAAATGAAAGCATACCCATCCCCCTCATACCCTTTTTGTTCAAATATACCATATAGGATATCTAGTGATCTATACCAATTTTCCCGGCCGTATTTCTTTTTTCCCAGGTTCGTGTATTTCCTATTTTTAAGACAATTGTGGTAAGCTTAAACTAGATTATTTAAAAAGAAAGCGGGAATGACAGATGATTGTAACAAACGATCAAGAATTAGAAGGCCTGAAAAAAATCGGAAGAATTGTGGCGCTTGCACGTGAAGAAATGAAACGGAAAGCAGAGCCCGGCATGAGCACTAAAGACCTTGACCTGATCGGAAAAGCGGTGCTTGATGAGCACGGCGCTGTTTCCGCTCCTGAGAAGGAATACGACTTTCCGGGTGTGACATGCATCAGCGTAAATGATGAAGTGGCTCACGGCATACCAAGCACCTCCAAAATATTAAAAGCGGGAGATCTTGTGAACATTGACATCTCAGCAGAATTTGGAGGTTTCTATTCCGATACAGGCGTCTCATTTGTGCTCGGTGAAGGAGAAGAACGCCTTCATAAGCTTTGCCAATGTGCGGAAGACGCTTTTCAAAAGGGGCTGCAGCAGGCAAAAGCGGGTAAGCGCCAAAACCAAATCGGAAGAGCCGTTTATCATGAGGCACGCTCTCAAGGCTTTACCGTCATCAAAACCCTGACCGGGCACGGAATTGGCAGAAGCCTGCATGAAGCGCCAAATCACATCATGAACTATTATGATCCATTTGATAACGCGCTTTTCAAAAACGGCACAGTCATCGCGCTCGAACCGTTTATTTCAACGAAAGCAGAAACCATTGTTGAAGCTGGAGACGGCTGGACGTTCAAGACACCTGACAAGAGCATGGTTGCCCAAGTGGAACACACCATCGTCATCACAAAGGACGAACCGATTATCCTGACAAAGCTGTAAAACATATTCCGGACTGCCGGCATGTTTAACCTCCTCCAATTGCAGGTAAAACATCACTATTCTGCAGGAGGAGGTATTGCAATGAACAGAGATCAAGAAAAAATCCAAATTGAAAACGAATTGAACGCAATGCATGGCATAACAAAAGAAGACATTTTACAAGACTTCGAGGAATTTAAGGACTACTTAAAAAAACAAGTGAACCGAGGCAAAAAGCTGGGATTGGATGACGGCAAGCTTGTGAAAAGCGCCGCGATCCTGGGAGACTACCTCGCGAAGCATGAAGAGCCGCAAAACAGTGAAGAAATGCTGCTGCAAGAGCTTTGGAGCGTTGCGGACGAAGATGAGAAAAAACATTTGGCACAGCTGCTGGTCAAATTGGTTGATAAACAATAAAACATGAGCCGGGCGCATATGCTGCCTGGCTTTCTTGATATTGTCACAGCCCGGCTCTTCCAGATATGCTACACTACTATTATGTCTGTGAAAGGAGCCTTTATCTGCATGTGGTTTATTATTTTCGGCATTATTTTTTTCATTGAAGGCATCATTATGACCGTTTACGGCGTAAAGAAAAAAAACGGGATGCTCACATATATCGGCGTTGTTTTCGCCATTATGACATTTGGCGTTGTCATGCTCAAATTGACCGGCCATTAAATCATATTCGGCTTTTGCTCCGCATATACATACAGAAGAACATTCGTACATCTAGTTCGAAAGGCTCAGTTTTTCCCGCATCTCTTTTCAGCATCTTTTTATGGATGTTACAATGCCAATCGTTTAGAAATCAGATAGGGAAAGGAGTTTTCTGACATGCATTACGGCAGTAAAGGCTGGTATGTGGCAGAATTAAAAAAGCAGGGGATCACGCACCATGAAGGAAGAAAGCTTCAAAGCTATAAAACCTATTTTCTTGCCAACCTGCTTGAAACAAAGAAAAAACAATCTTAAGAATGATAAAGCCGTGCACGTTGATATGCGCGGCTTTTTTCTATTCAGCCGGCTGCAGCCTGTCTCTTTTTTTCATAAAAGACGCTCTCCAGCTCTCCGACAATGCATCTTCACTTAATATCAGTTCAATGGCTGCGAGATTTTTTGCATCATGGTAGTTGATGCGGTTGGCGAACTGGACGGATATGCCTTTCGCTCCTCTGGACAGCAATTCAAGTTTGGCGCCTGGAGACACCCTGCCCTCTTCCAATACGCGAAAATAAAAACCGGTATAGCCGGTTTGCTGGACCTTCAGTACCATTTCCTTTACGCCAAACTTTTTCGCCAGCTTTACACACGGCTGGCGCGGCTGGCTGACCTGAACAACAGCTTCATCAAGCTTAAACACATCCCCGATGCAAACATTCTCCTCGGTCAGACCCGCGACCGTCAGATTTTCACCAAATGCGGCGCTTGGCAGCGGTCTTGAGAGGAACTCTTCCCAAAACGGATAATGCTCTGCCGGATAAACACAGACAGCCTTATCAGGCCCGCCGTGATTGACGAGATCCGCCTGTCCGTCTCCTTCAAAATTCTCCCGATACAGCATAACAGCGGAATCAGCCGGCCGCTTCATGATGCCGGTTTCGATCTTCTTTCCGTCATATTCAAGCGTCTGCGGCATTCCGAGATTAAGAGAAAGAACTGAATAGTGCGCTGGTTTCATACGAACACATCCCCTTTACAGGTCGCAAAATATTTGATTATCATAAAAAGAAAAGGTGGTTTTGACATGCTTCAATACCGAATCGTTGTAGACGGCCGGGTTCAAGGTGTGGGCTTTCGCTATTTTGTTCAAATGGAAGCCGATAAGCGAAAACTGGCCGGCTGGGTCAAAAACCGGGATGACGGCCGTGTCGAGATTTTGGCAGAAGGCCCGGAAAACGCCTTGCAATCGTTTGTTGAGGCTGTAAAGAAAGGCAGCCCTTTCTCAAAGGTTACCGACGTCTCTGTTACTGAATCCCGCAGCCTTAACGGCCATCATCGCTTTTCCATTGTTTACTCATAAGGCTTATCTTGATAAAAGTAGTTCGGCTTAACGATTGCGTTGTCATAGGAACGGTGGAAGATATGGGTTGCCGCGGGTGAAATCGGCGGTATCAGCCACGTCCAGTCTCCCGTCAGCTTTCTGCCCGCTTCTTCCTCCTGTTCTTCAAACCGTTTAAACTGGCTTGCGGCCGTATGATGGTCAACGATGCTGACACCTTGCTTTTTAAACGAGTGCAGCACAGCTTTATTCAATTCAACAAGCGCTTGATCCTTCCATAAATCCGTATTGTAATCAGAGGCGATGCCGATCACGGATGCCACTTTTTTCAGCTTGTCGTACCGCTTTTCATCCGCCAGGTTTCTCGCTCCGATCTCCGTGCCCATATACCAGCCGTTAAACGGCGCGGCATTATAATGAATGCCCCCGACCTCAAGCTTCATATCAGAAATAATCGGCACGCCGTACCATTTCAGCTCCAGATCTGAAAACGCTTCGATGTCCGGATGTGTGATTGGAACCTCAATCACAAGTGAACGCGGCAGGTCATACCAGACCGGCTGTTCGTCGCCTTTCATGCGAAAGATAAGCGGCAGCAGGTCAAAATCCGTTCGTTCTCCGCGCCAGCCGAGCTCTTCGCAGGCTGCGGTCAGAGAAAGGGAAGCCGGGTCGCCGATTCTTTCTCCGTCTGATTCATATCCAGCGTACCGGATCAGCTGATGATTCCAGATCTCGACTTGTTTTTCACCCTTCTCTTCCGGAGGGAAAATCGTAATGGTCGGCCTGATTTTCCCGTTATTGGTGGCGGTTTCAATATGATGAAAGAGCGCGTCACGCACTTCCTCCTTCGTCCGGACGTCACGTCTGTCGATGACATTCAGCGAGTTCCAGAACAATCTGCCGATGCAGCGGTTGCTGTTTCTCCAAGCCATTTTCGCTCCGTGCTCCAGCTCTTCCTTCGTATGTACATAGCTTCCGGTCCGGTCAATTTCACTTTTGATGCCATCAAGACGGCCTTTTATTTCATCCTCCTTTCCCAATTCCTGATAGCATGCGGCAATAAACGCTTTCGCTTCGTTCCAGAGTATTTCTTTTTCTTCCAACAAACTCTCCCCTTCACATCACATTCATGCTTTTCATTGTATCGTTTTTAAGCGGGAAGACAAATGATTTTTCTGCATCTTCTTGGAATAAAACAATAAAAAACACCCACGTCTGTGGGTGTCAAAGAGACAACAAGCGATTTGCCAATTCAGTTAAGTCACTGTGAAAGTTTTTGCCGGTCATCGGTATGCCGTGCCCGGTCAGCAGCGCTTCCGGTTCAAGGCCGGCCAGCTTCTGAATGGACTCGGCAGCCGTCTCTGGGTCAGGCGTGAAATAAGCTGGCGGCCCGTGAAGCTCCTGTTTTTGAATCAAGACGTCAGCCATTTTCTCCTGTTCGACTGTAATGACAGCATCGCCTGCCACAAGCACGCGTCCGTCCTCGCGGAATAATGAAATATGGCCGGGCGTATGTCCCGGTGTCGCAATCCACATCCACTCGTCAAGAAACGGAACGGAGCCGTCTTCCGGCAGTGCCTGCACATATGAGGAAATATTGATGGAATGCCGCGGAAACAGCGGCGACAGCTTGGCGACCAGCCCGCTCTTGCTGTCAGGACGAGCCGGAGGATAATCCTCTTTCCCTGTTACATAAGGCATTTCCCGAGAGTGGACATAAACAGGAACGTCCCAATGCTCAAGAATCTCTTCGATTGCCCCGATATGATCAAAGTGCCCGTGTGTGAGGATCATCGCCTTCAGCTGAAAATCCTCACCAAATCTTTGTTTGGCTTCATTGATAATCATGCCGGCTGATTGAGGCATGCCGGCATCGACCAAAACAAATGAGTGAGGTTCAGCAGGCAGCTGAATAAAATAGACATTCGCAATTTGCACGGTCAGGCCGTGCACCCCTTTTGCCGCTTCGAACCCCGTTCCGCTTCTGACTGAAGTCAGCGGCATGTAAGGATCACTCATGATGACACCTCCGGTATGTTGTATGCCGTTAGTGTGTGTCATTCCGCCTGAATTATCAAAAGGAAATAGAGATCGAACCAATTAATAGAGCGATAGCCGTCATGACAATCACAGCCAGAACCGCCCACTTCAATGCGAACTTTTGATGGTCATCAATGGAAACCCCGACAAGTCCGACAAGCAGATGCGTGGATGGCACAAGCGGGCTCAGCATATGAATCGGCTGGCCGATGATGGAGGCTCTGGCAATTTCCACTTTATCCACACCGTATGCGACAGCTGTTTCTGATAAAATCGGAAGCACCCCGTAGAAATACGCGTCATTCGGCATCAAGAATGTGAAAATGCCGCTTGTTAAGGCCACAATCGCCGGAATCAATCCGCCCAATTGTTCAGGAATCATAGACACGAGCGAAATCGCCATTTCATCAACCATTTTGGTGCCTGTCAAAATCCCCGTAAAAACCCCCGCCGCAAAAATCATGGATCCAATAGCCAGCACGTTGCTCGAATGCGCCGAGATGCGCTGTCTTTGATGCTCAAGATTTGGATAATTCACAATGAGTGCAATACAGAACGCAATGACAAACAGTACAGTTAAACTGATTTTCCCAGATACCAAACATCCTATTAAAGAAAGCGTTAACAATAAATTGAACCACCAAAGTTTCGGCCGCTTCCACTCATCTTCAACCGCGGCCGCCGGTTCATTGGCATTGGCCGGCTGTTTCAGTTCAATCACGCCAAGGCGCTTTCGTTCCGCCTTTCCAAGCACATACGCAACCGCTACCATACAAAGCATCCCGCTTGCAATGACAGGTATCATCGGCCCAGTAAGCTCAGCCGGATCAACCCCCAGCGCGCTCGCCGCCCGCGGCGTCGCGCCTCCCCATGGAATCGTGTTCATGATCCCCATGCCGACTCCCGCGATTCCCGCCAGGATAATCGGCCGGATGCCAAGCAGCAGATAGAGCGGAAGCATGGCGCTTGTCGTAATCATATACGTAGTCGAGCCATCTCCGTCCAAGGCAACAAGCATCGTAAGAATCGCTGTCCCCACAACGATTTTTAACGGGTCACCTTTGACCATGCTTAGAATTTTGCCAACCATCGGATCAAACAGTCCTGTATCAATCATTATCCCAAAATATAAGATCGCAAACATAATCATGACCGCAGTCGGCGCTACCTGCTGAATCCCCGAAATCATCATATCGCCGACTTCAGTAAATCCAAATCCGGCGATCAGCGCAAACACAATCGGCGTCAAAACTAATGCTGTTAAAACAGAAAGCCGTTTTGTCATGATCAACGCCATAAACACAAGCATCATGAGAAAGCCTAAGATTGCTAACACATCCATTCCCCCTTAAATGAATCCGCTTACATTTTTTTGTCTCCCTTACTCCCTTTTTGTCTTGCCTTTTTGCCATCGTATGAGAAAACCATTCGCAAGTAAATAATTTGGTTTTTTTGTATTTTTAATTTTTTAAAACCGTTTTGTTCTTTTTGACCATTTTCCGTCATGAAAAAAATCCCGGGATGCCGGGATCTTAATGTCCTGTCATAATGCTTTGATAAAAAGCGGATTGCTGTTCAAGAAACCGTTTCGTTTCGCTGCTGTTTAAATAAAAGCTTTCCCAGTCCTGTTCGTTTATTTTTTGCTTCCACTCAGGTGAGGATGTGACCTTTTTTAGCGCTTGATCCCAGTAAGAAATCTCTTCCTCAGACATGTTTTTCGGGCCCAAAATCCCTCGCCAATGAGAAAACACAAACGGGATCCCCTGCTCCTTCCACGTCGGTACATTTGGAAAGCCGGGAAGTCTTTTATCAGACGTGACAGCGGCTAACGTGATATCGCCTTGCCGTTCATATGGCTTCGCTTCAGAAAGTGTCATGGAAGCCGCTTCTATCTCATGTCTCATCAGCGCCTGAATGAGCTGTTCACTGCTGTCATACTGTAAAAATTGAATGTCAAAAGGGTCAATGCCGTACATATCTGCCGCTCTGACGAACGAGAGCTGATCATCATTGCCAAATCCCGGAGCAAAGCCGATTTTCACCTTGCCGGGATGCCTTTTGATCTCATTCAGAACATCCTTGGCGTTTGATAACACCGATCCTTTTGGCAATGCAACCGTCTGCCATTCCTTGGAGAGAATGGCGAGCGGAGTAAAATCGGCCATTTTTAATTTGCTTTGCCCAAGAAGGTCATTGCTCAATATTAGGCTGGACGTCATGCTGATGGTCTGTTTGCTGCTTTCGTTAACGTATTTCCAGCCTTTCTCTCCCCCTCCTCCGGGTTTATAGACAATATGAACATCACCCTTCACAATCTGCTTCTGCTTCAAAACAGATTGGATCGCCTTGGCTGTGACATCCCAGCCGCCAGAAGGCTCAGCGGGGACGACAATTTCTATCGGCCCCTCAGGCAGGCGCGGCGCAGCCGCCTGCCTGATATCACCCTGCATAAAGATCAATAAAGAAATCAATAGGATTATCGATTTTTTCATATCTAGTCCGCCGCCAAATAATATTTTCTCTCCGGCCTGCCGATAATCCCGTATTCAAGCTCTGCTCTTGCTTCTTCCTTTGATACAAGGTACTCGGCATACCGGCGGGCAGTCGTTCGTGACGCCCCCATCTTTTCTCCAAGTTCTTCCGCTGTTAATCCTTCTGACGCAGTCCGAAGCACTTCCTTAATTTTTCGCAGTGTAATCGAATTAATGCCTGTCGGCAAATCCTCTGCCGGCAAGGATGTTTTTACACCGTTCCCAAAAATATGATCGATCATGGATTGGCTGACCTCCGGCTGAGACAGGAGCAGCTTTCTTTTTTCTTTATACTGAAGCAGCACCTGCCTGAACTTATCAGCCGTGACGGGTTTGATCAAATAGTGGGCAATCCCTGCCCTGAGCGCTTCCTGTAAATGACGGGTTTCTGTTGCCGCTGTGATAATCATAATATCCACTTCAGGAAATCGGCTTCGTATCTCAGGAATCAATGTGGTCCCAAGCTCGTCCGGCATATAAATATCCAGCAGAAGCAAATCAGCCTTTCGTTCCTCTAAAAGCGCCATTGTCTCTTTAGCGTTTGCTGCTTTGCCGATAATCTTGAATCCATCAAGCTGTTCAATCAATCTCTCATGGATTTGCGCAACCCGAAAATCATCCTCCGCAATCGCGATGTGAATCAAATGGATTCCCCCTTTGTTTCTCCTTTGGTATAAATACAGTGAATACCGCACCGCCAGTTTTTTGATTCGCCAGTTCGATCCAGCCGCCCAGTTCATCTACTGAGTCTTTCACATTGGCCAGACCGTAGCCTCTCTCCATCCCCTTTGAAGAATAGCCTCTTTCAAACACAGCCTCCATCTTATCTGGCGGCACACCGGGCCCTGTGTCATATACTTCAATGACAATGTCACGGCCCATATCCGTGATAAAAAACAAAACCTCCTTCACGCTTTGCTTCGCTACAGCTTCGAAAGCGTTATCAATTAAATTGCCGATAATCGTAATAAGATGAGACAAGCCGATATGTGCAGGAAGAGGCGCGAGTGAGCTGTTCTCATCAATAACCAGCTTGACCTTCTTTTCCGATGCCTTGCTGATTTTCCCTAACAAAATGGCCTGCACCTGCTGCGAATGAATGTTTTGGAATAAAAGATCATGCTGTTCATTTTGTATCGCGTATTCCTCTTTAATCAGATCAATGGCTTCATCGCATTCTCCAAGTTCAAGCAGCCCTAAAATCGCATAAAGCTTATTTGAAAATTCATGAGTCTGCGCCCTGAGATCCTCTGAATATTTGCGAACCTCTGTCAATGTGTCGATCAGCTTCTTCAGCTCTGTTTTCTCCCTGAAGCTGACGACAATCCCATACGCCTGCCCGCCTTGATTCATCACTTTCGTATTGATAATAAACACTTGATCGTTGACACTTACCTCCTGGTTCGGCAGCATTTCTCCTTGTTCAAGCACAGACATCAGCCCTGCGCCCGGCATGACGTCATCTATGGGAAGATGGATCACAGGCTTTGGCAGCTTCAGCATTTCGGCCGCCGACACGTTCATCATGGTGACAACGCCTTCACGATTGGTGGCAATGATTCCTTCTCGAATTGCGAAAAGCATTGCATTTCTCTCACGATATAGAGCCGCGATCTCATGAGGCTCAAGGCCAAGCGTATCCTTCCTGATGCTTTTCGCCAATGCGGCGGCACCGGCAAATCCAAGCAGCAGCACAAGCACAGCAATCACACTCAAATTTCTCAAATGCTTTTTGATGCTTTGCTCTGTCTCCGTTTGCAGAAAATCAACAGACACGCTGCCGATCACTTGTCTGTATCCCTTTTGTTCTTTTATAATCGGCGCGCTCCCTCTAATCACTCTTCGTCCATCCGCTTTTGTTTCAGAAACATGGGAGCCGCCAAACAAAATTTCTCTGCTGCGCTCCAGCTTCTTTAGACCGCTTTTTCCAGAGGCGCTGCGAATGTCTCCTTTTTCATCCAACACATAAATGGCATACGCGCCAGTCTGTTCTATCATTTGTTCAATGACCTCTTGCGTCTCAGCCGCATGTCCGCCTTTTCTCTCAATGAGCCCTTTAGCCGGCGGCATGTAGGAAATGGTTCTCGCCGTTTGAACCGCCAGCTGCTCTGCCTGTCTCCGTTCCTCCTGTGTATGCTGAACGGCTAACGTAATGGTCAGCACACCAATGACAAAGACCAGCAGAGCCGCAATGAGCCCCATTATTTTTGTTTGCAGGGAAAAATGGAACCGCTTTTTCACCACAGCACCAGCCGTCCTTTCTACCTAGATCATATCATTTTTCGTTCAGAATTTTTTGTTTTTTGGTATTGATTGCGTAAACAAACGAAATTCTTTCTGAGACCATTACCTATTGAAAAAGTTATAGCTCTTAAATATTACGAACCTCACAAAGATTCGTTAGCGGCCTTTCAATTTTAGTTTTCAAGTAAATCACAAAGAAAGTTTTCCAACACAAAAAAGATTGTAGAGAAAACATAGCCTTTCTCTACAATCTGAGTAAAACCTATTACATTTTTTGATGTCACTATAGCAATAAGAAAATAAGTTCTAACGCGCCATTGGAACGGAAATTAACATTTATCAATGAAGTAGTATATATAAGTGAATTGTCTTAAGTGAAGCGATTATGTAACCCATAAAAGGTTTAGTTGATTGAGATAAATAGATTTAAAAGAAGGTCCAACATGTCATCTTCCCCTTTCATGCATTAATGAAATCATGTGTCATGAAATTAACCAATTGTGATAGAGACAAACAAGTCTAATAGAAGGTCCAACATGTCATCTTCTCCTTTCATGCATTAATGAAATCATGTGTCATGAAATTAACCAATTGTAATAGAGACAAACAAGTCTAATAGAAGCTCCAACATGAAATCACCTCCTTTGAAGACTAAATATTCAGATAAATATTATTTGTTTTGTCTTCGTTTATTACATTTGAAAACGAATTCTCTTTATTTAATATTGCAAAATAATAACTCCTCACAAAAAACCTCATATGTATATTTACATGAAATTACACCTAAGGTTTATATGAACTAATTGAGTAAATAATATCATGAGCTGGAATTTGTGTAAATGCTTTAAATTTCTCTTTTTTAATATTTTTGTAAATATTCTGTTATTTTTGTTTTAATAGTAAAAAAGCTTGAAGAGAGAAAATAATCTTCTCTTTTCAAGCTTAGACTTTACCATATTCCTAGAACTTTCCACCATAATCCGCCGATCCCAAGCCATACGATAATATGGACAATCGACAGGATAAATCCGATGGACCACCATTTGCCTTGCGGAATGTAGCCTGCTCCGAAGAAGACTGGAGCCGCTCCAGAACCGTAGTGGGTCGTTGACCCGAACAGGTTGCTGATGAATGCAAGGCTCAGCGCTGCTAAAAGCGGCGGTGCGCCCGCTGCTACGACCACAGCCAAGAATGCTGAATACATCGCACTGATGTGGGCTGTCGCACTTGCAAAGAAATAGTGAGAGTAATAATACACAACAATTAAAATGATGAATGCCACAATCCATGAGAATCCTGATACGGATGATTTCATGGCATTACTGAACCAAGACACCATGCCTAATTCATTCAAGAAGTTGGCGAGCATGACAAGCGCCGCAAACCAAGTGAGCGTATCCCAAGCGCCCTGTTCTTTTTTGACATCATCCCAAGTCAGAACCTGTGATAATAAGAGAACGGCCAAACCGATCAATGCAGTTGTGGTTGCGTCGATATTGAAATTGCCGCCAAAAATCCACAGCACGAGCACTAAAAGAAACACGATAACCATGGAAAGCTCTGATTTTTTGAATGGCCCCATTTCTTTCAGTTTTTCTGTTGCGATTTTTGCCGCATCCGGTGTTTCTTTGATTTCCGGCGGATACAGCTTGTAAATCACAAGCGGCGTAATGATTAAGCTTACAAGTCCCGGTACAATCGCGGCAATTGCCCAGCTTGTCCATGTTAAGTCCACCCCTGCGACATCATGGGCCAGCTTGGCAATCAGCGGGTTTGCCGCCATCGCCGTTAAGAACATAGCAGAAGTGATCAGGTTTCCCTGAAAACCGGTTTTCAATAAAAATGCGCCGATTTTTCTTTCTGTTCCGTTTGCCGGGCTTGATCCGAATGTTTCGGATAACGATCTGATAATAGGAAAGATAATGCCTCCTGCACGCGCCGTATTACTTGGAATGGCAGGTGAAAGTATTAAATCACTGAACAACAGTGAATAAGAAAGTCCAAGGGTTTTTTTCCCGAATTTCTGAACGAATACATACGAAATTCTCGCACCGAGCCCGGTTTTGATAAATCCCCGGGAAATGAAGAATGCGATCACGATAAGCCAAATGGTCTTATTCCCGAATCCGCTTAATGTATCCTCAATTGATAGTGTTCCAGTTAGTGCAGTAACCGCCAATGCAAAGATTGCAATTGCACCCATTGGCAAGGGCTTGGAGATAAAGCCGATAATTGTCGCGACAAAGATCGCAAACAAATGCCAAGCTTTAGGTTCAAGTCCGGACGGAGCGGGAATAAACCAAATGATTAGTCCCACAGCGACAGTAATAAGCAATGGGACAAGCTTTACTGCTGACTGTTTTCCTGCGTCTTTTTCTGAAGCCATAAATAGGTCTCCTCCTATATACTTGTTTTCCGATCCCCTTTCCCATTCTACTCCTTAACTAAGTTAATAAACATTTTAATTAATTAAAAAACACAAAGGTGAACATCCCTTTGTGTTTTTCATTTTCTTAATTTAGTTTACCCGCACCCGCTTGGGATATAACAGTTGTTTTCACATTGGCGGAAGCATCAATTGTGCCGTGCAGAGACGGCGTCCAGCCGACAGAAGAGCTCAGCCCGTTTGCAGCCGATGCGTTGATTTGTGCCCCGTTCAGCAATGTGCCTGAGTCATATAAGGCTGTTCCCCCGCTAAATACGCTGATCGTTTTAGCAGCTGTCAGTCCAGGTACGTCAAAGACATTGTTCTGAGCATAGATTTTAGAGGACTTTCCGATTCCCCACGCATAACTGAAGGCATAATCTGAGGAGCTTGTACTGCCTTCATAATAGTTGTTGTATACATGCACTTGTCCGAAGCGGACTCTCGGTGCGCGCTGAACGATATTCTTGTAGCGGTTGTGGTGAAGCGTAATTTTTAATTTTCCGTCATCAGATGTTTTGCTGTCGCTTGATCCGAAGATGGAGCTTTTATCATGATCGTGATAATAGTTGTAAGACATCGTGATATAGTTAGCACCGTTAGAAGCATCAGTTTGCCCGTCATGATGCTGATATTTTCTGCCGAAATACTTAGGCGATGTGCTGTCTGGCCGGGAACCGTCATTAAAGGTGCAATGGTCAATCCATATGTGCGTGCCGCCGTTTATCGTGATGTTGTCGTATTGTGAGTTCCAGTTTCCTGAGCTGCCGTCAGTCGGATCCCACTGCGGAAAATAATCATAAGCGTCCTGGAATTCGAGATTGCGGATAATGACGTTATCACTTTTGATTTGGAAGTTTCCGCCCACGATTTTGGCATTTGTCCCTGAACCGACGATGGTCGTGTTAGCAGGAATATCCACCATAACCCGTGCTTTTTGGTTTTTCTGTGAGCGTGCTCTCGCCTCTTCTTGAGTTCCAGACGGCTCTTTTTTGCCCCATGTGCTTGGGTCATAGGCTTTCAAATATTTATCCAAATCGTACTCCGGATCTTTATAGTCATTTAGACCAAGCGGCTTTAGATTGTCATCCACATTCATGTCAATCGTTCCCTTGATATAAATGATTTTTGGCGTTGTGTTGGTTTCCTTTCCTAGTGCCGAGACAAGCTGGTTTCTGTTGCTGACGGTATACACATTCGAGGACGATGCTTTTGATCCGCCTGTTGTGCCGGTTGAATACGCGCCCCAGCCATCATTGGATCCCAACGTCTGATGGCCTAAATCAGCTGCGTTCGCGCCAGCTGGAGTCAATCCTAAAAACAGAGCCGTAGCTAACATTACTTTTTTCATTCACTATGTACCCCCATTTTCTATTTTGTGAGATTTTATTCCAATTTATCACAAAAATATAATAGCAAATTGAGGGACATTCAGAACCGAAAATGTTCCGCTATCTGATTGCGGCATACTGCAACGCATATACCGCAAAGACCGCAAAAAAACCCAAAAGGCCGAAGTTTGCCTTTTGGGCTATATCCCTGCATTATGCCCAGGATTTCACTTTTTCATTATCTGTCACAAAGAGAAGCACTTTCCCTTCATCTAAACGTTTTTCGAATTGAGCGGCTTCATCTTCAGAAAAGCCGATTTCGTGAATTTTATTGCGGAGCTCGTCTCCTTTTTTATTAAAGATATTTCCTACCGCGTGCTTGAAACCTGTTTCTTTTGCTCCGATCGTGTTGGCATTCGTGTTGCCTGCCAGGCGTTCCGTTCTGTCATCATCGTGAGCTAAGACGTATACATCCTCTGTCGCAACACCCATTTTCTGTAATTCTTCTACATCCTTCATGAGCTGTTCGTCGTTTGTATACTCTTTTACAACTGGTTTCATTTCGAATTCCTCCTTCATGATATCTATGTTTCTTTTATACCCGTTCGCATATTGATGAAACAGATTTCAGAACATTGGAGAGAAAAACAGGAAGAATGATAGTAGCCTTTTATTTTCCGCCCATGGTAAAGTGATAGGAACGGGACCCATTTTCAGAAAAATCAAAATTAAAGAGAAGCCGCTGCACGGAGCACACGACCATGAAATGCTGCCTTTATCCGTACGAGCAGGAGGTATGTCTAATGCAATACTTTTCACCAGAACAGCAATACAATGCTTGGATTGTGAGTGATTTAGTCAAACAGATTTTCTATAAGCGCGCCGGATGTTCACCAGGAATTCACGAGCTTGCGGTTTTTGCCGAGGAACATTTTCATATCGATATCGACTTTGTTTTCTCGATTATCATGAATATCGGCGACATTGAATTTGCACTAACAGATGAAATAGAAAAGAAATTGTCCGGTTATCTCAGCACTCTCCTTCCTTATGTCACTGCTGATATGTTCGAAACCTCTAAAGCCAACGCCCATGCGTTTTTGTCTCGAAGACACGGTAACGTTGCATACCACTTATTTGTGTCTGATGATGCTTTCATGAAAAAGCAATAAACCGCAGCTTTCTTTATTAAAAAAATATTGACATGATGAGCCATGCTATTATAGTGTTTACATGTGATAATGATTCTCATTACTAAATCTAAAAGAAGGAAGAATGACATGCGCACCTATTCTAACAAGTTGATTGCCATCATGAGTGTTTTATTGCTCGCCTGCCTCATTGTATCTGGCTGTTCATCAAGCCAGAATAACAACGGAAGCGGCAAAAGCGAGTCTAAGGATTCCAGAGTGATCCGAGACGAAGAAGGAAAAACGACAGTAAGCGGCACACCTAAGCGGGTGGTTGTCCTAGAGCTATCATTCTTGGATGCTGTCTACAATCTCGGCATTACGCCAGTGGGCATCGCCGATGACAACAAAAAAGATATGATTAAAAAGCTTGTCGGCAGTTCAATCGATTATACATCTGTAGGCACACGCAGCGAACCGAATCTTGAAGTCATCAGTTCCTTGAAGCCTGATTTAATCATCGCTGACGCTGAGCGCCATAAAAACATTTATAAACAGCTGAAACAAATCGCCCCGACAATTGAATTAAAAAGCCGGGAAGCGACTTATGACGAAACGATCGACAGCTTTACAACGATCGCTAAAGCATTAAATAAAGAAAATGAAGGAAAAGAGAAGCTTGCCGATCACAAAAAAGTGATCAACGATCTGAAAGCGGAACTTCCTAAAGATGAAAATCGCAGCATCGTTCTCGGGGTTGCGAGAGCAGATTCATTCCAGCTTCATACGTCATCATCTTATGACGGAGAAATCTTTAACATGCTCGGCTTTACACACGCTGTGAAATCAAATGAAGCCTATCAAGAGGTCAGCCTTGAGCAATTGAGCAAAATCGATCCTGATATATTGTTCATCTCAGCGAATGAAGGCAAGACAATTGTAGACGAGTGGAAAAAGAACCCGCTCTGGAAAAATCTCAAAGCGGTGAAAAACGGACAAATCTATGATGCGGACCGTGACACTTGGACAAGATTCAGAGGGATCAAGTCTAGTGAAACAAGCGCCAAAGACGTCCTCAAAAAAGTGTATAATAAGTAGGACAAAAAAGAAGCGAGGGGAAATCCTTGCTTCTTCGTTTTTGCAATCAGACGCAGTAAGGAAGTGAGACAGTTGTATCATTCAGCCAAACGGCGCTCATCATCAAGACTGATGATGTTCATCATCGCACTGATCATATTAATATTCGGGCTTGGGCTGAATCTTTCAGTAGGCGCCTCAGATATCGGCATCATCGATGCATTGAAATATCTTTTTGTATGGGACGGTTCTAAGGAACAGCTCATCATCTCTACTCTTCGCCTTCCCCGCACATTAATCGGCGTTTTCGTCGGCGCCAGCCTGGCCGTAGCAGGGGCGCTGATGCAGGCCATGACGAGAAACCCTCTGGCTTCACCTCAAATTTTCGGCGTGAATGCGGGTGCATCGCTTTTTGTCGTTGCTGCGCTCGTCGTTCTGCCGGCATCGCCCTACTCCTCCGTTGTATTCGCTTTTGCGGGTGCGGCAGCAGGCGGTGCGATTGTATACATGATTGCCTCATCTGGCGGAATGACACCTGTCAAGCTGGCCCTGTCAGGAATGGCGGTGCATTTGTTCCTCTCTTCCATGACACAGGCTATTATTATTTTAAATGAGTCGGGAGAGGATGTCCTGTACTGGATGACAGGCGCGATAGATGGGAGCAATTGGCAGGACGTCATGACCATCGCTCCGTTTTCTGTGATCGGCATCGGGCTGGCCCTCGTGTTTTCCGGCTCTGTTTCTGTTCTTGGTCTCGGAGACGAAACAGCAAAAGGGCTTGGGCAAAATATGAACGGCATCCGAATTCTGATCAGTTTGATCATTTTAATTCTTTCCGGCGCTTCCGTAGCCGTCGCCGGGCCGATTGGATTTGTCGGACTGCTTGTTCCGCATATTGTCCGCAAGCTGATCGGAGAACATTACCAATACGTGCTTCCGTTTTCGGCGCTGTTCGGTGCCATTTTGCTGGTGTACGCCGATGTTCTGGCCAGATGGATTGCATTTCCCTATGAATCACCGGTTGGCATTGTCACAGCAATTATCGGAACACCGTTCTTCTTATACTTGGCGAGGAAAGGGCGAAATCTGAAATGAAGAAAACAACCAGAAAACAAAAACGCCCCTTGCTGGCGATACTTCTATTGGCCGTGATTCTGATCGTTCTGTCCGTCATCAGCATCGGCTTCGGCGCCTTATACATTTCACCAGCTGCGGTAGTGACGAATTTGCTGGGATTGGATCATTCCTTTGAATTTATCATTCAGCAATATCGCCTCCCACGGATTGTATTAGCGATTTTGGCTGGTGCCGGGCTTGCCGCAGCCGGAGCAATTTTACAGGGTGTGATTCGCAACCCGCTCGCTTCTCCGGACGTTGTCGGCATTTCAAAAGGTTCCGGACTTGCGGCGATGACTGTGATTCTGATCTTTCCTGAATCACCGGTATACGTGCTTCCGTTCTCCGCATTTGCCGGCGCCGCCATTATTGCTGTACTATTATTAATGATAGCCCGCAAAAAAAGCATTCAGCCCTCTTCACTGGCTTTATCAGGCATCGCCTTAGGCGCGGTCTGCCACGCCGGGATGCAATATATGATGGTCAAGTTTCCGGGCGACGTGAATGCTGCACTCATTTGGCTGACAGGCAGCCTCTGGGGAAGAAACTGGGAAGAAGTCAAGCTGCTTGCGCCATGGCTATTGATTCTTTTGCCGATCGTCTGCATTCTCATACCGAAGCTGGACCTGATGTCTCTCGGTGATGAGCTTGCACAGGGTCTGGGCGAAAACGCAAACCGGCTGAGATTCATCCTGATTTTCACCGCGGTTGCACTTGCGGGAAGCTGTGTAGCCGTCGTCGGCTCAATCGGTTTTATCGGTTTGCTTGCTCCGCATATCGCCAGACGGCTTACCGGAGAAAAAGCTAAATATTTACTGCCTGCATCGGCATTGATTGGTGCTATTATATTATTAATTGCAGATACATTAGGGCGCGGCATCATGCCCCCGGTTGAAATACCGGCTGGCATACTGACGGCCGTGATCGGTACGCCTTATTTCTTATATTTATTGAAATTTGAAGCGAGGAAACAGTAGGGAGAGGATACCATGGGAAAACTGGCTGCAGACCAACTCACTCTTTCATATGACAGCACAGTGATTATAGACGGAGTCGATTTAAAGATAGAAGAAGGCAAAATCACTGCGCTTATCGGCGCCAATGGCTGCGGGAAATCAACGATCCTCAAATCGCTCGCCAGGCTGATGGCTCCAAAAAGCGGTACTGTTCTATTAGAGGGAAAAGATATACACCGCCAGCCATCAAAAGAAGTCGCAAAAAAACTGGCCATTCTACCTCAATCTCCTCAGGCGCCTGAAGGATTGACGGTAGAAGAATTATGCTATTTCGGCAGACATCCTCACAAAAAGCTGTTATCCAAGCATACCCAAGAGGATCACGACATGGTAGAGTGGGCGCTGGAAGCAACGGGCATGATTGAGCTGAAGGATCGGACACTGGATGCCCTCTCAGGCGGCCAAAGACAAAGAGCATGGATTTCCATGGCGCTTGCACAAGGCACTGATTTGCTTTTGCTTGATGAACCGACCACATATTTAGACATCTCACACCAGATTGAAGTGCTTGAGCTTCTGAAAAAGCTGAACCGCGATCATGGCCGCACCGTTGTCATGGTGCTCCATGATTTAAACCAAGCCGCTCAATATGCCGACTATTTGATCAGTGTACTGGACGGAAAAATATACAATGCCGGAACACCGGAAGACGTATTTACCCAGCCGTTTTTCCGTGAAGTCTTCGGCTTGGAATGCTGCATTATGAGAAGCCCGATCGACCAGAAGCCAATGTGCCTGCCGACGGGACTGTGCCCGAAATTACGGGCCAAATAAAAAGGAGAGGAACCCCTCTCCTTTTTTGTATGCCAGCATACCTTTTGTATTTCCTCTCCTGTCCATGTTACAGTGGTGTCAACCAAGTGATAGGAGGATGAAAATGACAGCATCTCAGCAGCAAATTCAATTAGCAAGACGTCCGCAAGGTGTTCCCGTTCATGAAGATTTTCGCTTTGAAACCATTCCGGTTCCTGAACCGAAGCAAGGGGAAGTGCTTGTCAAAACGCTTTATGTATCGGTTGACCCTTATATGCGCGGCCGTATGCAGGATACGAAGTCATATGTTGAGCCGTTCGCCTTGAATGAAGCGCTTTCTGGCGGGGTCATCGCTGAAGTTGTATCAGACGGGAATCATCTGAAAAAAGGCGATATCGTCATCGGAAACCTCAGCTGGCAGGAATTTTCCTCGGTAAGCGAGTCTGCCTTGCGAAACATTGATACAAGCCTTGCTCCCGCTTCTGCCTATCTCGGCATTTTGGGGATGACCGGCTTGACGGCATACTTTGGATTGCTGGATATCGGGCGTCCGAAAGAAGGCGAAACCGTAGTGGTCTCCGGAGCTGCGGGAGCCGTCGGTTCAACAGTCGGGCAGATTGCCAAAATCAAAGGCGCGCGAGTTGTCGGCATCGCGGGCTCTGATGAAAAAGTCTCCTATTTAAAGCAGGAGCTGCAGTTTGATGAAGCCATCAATTACAAAACAGCTGATGATATCCAAAAAGCGCTTGAAGACGCTTGTCCTAACGGTGTCGATGTGTATTTTGACAATGTAGGCGGACCGATTTCAGACGCGGTCATGAACCTGCTCAATGAATTTGCCCGCATTCCGGTGTGCGGCGCCATATCTTCCTATAACGCAGAAAGCGAAGCAGATGACATGGGCCCTCGTGTTCAATCAAAACTCATTAAAACGAAGTCGCTGATGCAAGGGTTTATCGTAAGCGACTACTCCGATCGTTTTTCTGAGGGGGCAAAACAGCTGGCCGAATGGCTGAAGGCTGGTAAACTTCATTACGAGGAAACCATCACAGAAGGCTTCGAAAACATTCCTGACGCGTTTCTCGGCTTATTTAAGGGAGAAAATAAAGGAAAACAGCTGATCAAGGTCAGCGATCCGAGCTGAAGATGAAAATGGGAGGGCTTTTTGCCCTCCTTTTGTGTTGGGATGAGGTCAGCTGCGAAGAATCAGCGTAAGAAAACCATCTTCATCAGGTTCTGTATCTTCTAAAGTGAATCCTGCTGCTTGAAAGCAGGCTAAACTGACTCGATTGTCTTCTTCGATGCATGCCACCCATTCCCGCACGCTAGTAAAATCCTGATCAGCCAGCAGTTTTTGCAATATCCGTTTTCCATACCCTTGAAGCCGGTACAAAGGATTAACGATTAATCCAATATACGTCCGCTCCTCCCCGAACTCAATAACGGCCATCCCTGCCGGCAGCTGTCCATCATATGCCATGATGACAGTATCCTGTTCATCTTTACTTACTCGTGCATACCAGTCATCTAATGGCAGCATGCCATCCATTCTCCGCCTGGTATCCTCATGTTCAAACCAGTGTTCAAGGATCTTCAGCTCTGGCTCCTTCACTGCTTGAAATCTGTCTATTGAAACCATCTTCCCACCCCCGCGCGAAACTTTTTCTATTATTTTACAACAAAAAAGAAGGGCTTTTCGCCCTCCTTTTTATTTCGTCTTCAATTTTCCGCCGGCATACACAGCTTCACTCAGCTCCACGCCAAGCTTCTTCGCCATTTTTTTCAGCTTTGATTCCTCCAGTTTTGTAACGAGGCTCAGCACATTGCCCTCTTTTCCGGCACGGCCTGTTCGACCTGATCTGTGAACGTAGCCGTCTTCGTCAGGAATATCTGCATGAATTACGTATGGCAGGTTTTCAATGTCTAAACCGCGTGCAGCAATGTCAGTCGCCAATAAAAGCGGAAACGCTCCGTCTTCGAATGCAGCAATGATTTTAGCCCGCTCCATTTTTTTCGCCTCACTGTGCAAAACGCCGAGATCAACGTGGTGATAGGCCAGCTTTTCCGCATATACACTCAGGTTGCCGATGTCTCTCACAAATACGAGCGCCTGCATGCCTTCGAGCCTTGACAGCTTTTGCAGCAGCTTCACTTTGTCGCGCTGGTCGCAAATCAGATATTGATGCTTCACTTTTCCAGCTTCCGCCTTGCTTCGCTGTACCTTCAATACCTCAGGCTCTTGCGCCAGTTCGCGAAGCACATCCTCTGTTTCCTTTTTGAGGGTGGCTGAGAAACAAAGAAGCTGCCGGTCTCTCAATGTCGTTTTAATGATTTGCTTGATCGTTTCGCGATGCTCCGGCAGGATAAGCTGATCCGTTTCATCAAGCACGATCGTTTTCACTTCATGCATTTTGAGTTTCTTTGCTTTAATCAGCTCAAATACCCTGCCTGGCGTACCGACGATGATATGCGGGTGTTTTTTCAGCTTTTCGACCTGCTTCTTCACATTCGCCCCGCCGATTAAGGAAGCCGCGCGCAGCTCTGAGCCCGCTTTCCAATCCTGAATCACCTGAAAAATCTGCATCACCAGCTCACGCGAAGGCGCTAAAATGACTGCCTGCGGATGCTTCTGGTCCGGCTTGATCCGCTCTAAGACCGGCAGCGCATACGCCAGCGTCTTGCCTGTGCCTGTCGGCGATTCCGCAATAACATCCTTTCCGTCCATAATCAGCTGGGCTGCCTGCTCCTGAACAGGGGTCGGCTTTTGAAAGCCGGAAGCATTCCAATTCTCTTGTATAAATGATTGTGCATTATGTAAAAATGGCCAAGTTTGCGTCATTTTGTTCTCCTCAATTCCTGAAATCTATTCCATAGTATCTCAAAACCTCGCCCGGAACGCAATTTTTCTTTTTCTTTCCTATACCTTTCAACATTCCGAATCCTCCTTTATAATCAAAAGGGTGAATATTACACGCCGATTGTGCGTGTTTGATAACGATAGAGGTGTAAACATGAGTATTTTATCTGTAAAGGATTTAAGCCACGGCTTCGGGGACCGGGCCATTTTTAATAACGTTTCCTTCCGCCTGTTAAAAGGCGAGCACGTCGGCTTGATCGGCGCAAATGGTGAAGGAAAATCAACCTTCATGAATATTATTACCGGAAAGCTTGAACCTGATGAGGGAAAAGTCGAGTGGTCAAAAAATGTCCGTGTCGGCTATCTCGATCAGCATACCGTGCTGGAAAAAGGAAAATCCATCCGTGACGTCCTGAAAGACGCGTTCCATTATTTATTTGCGATGGAAGAGGAAATGAACGAGATTTACAACAAAATGGGCGAGGCTGATCCCGACGAGCTCGAAAAGCTGCTTGAAGAAGTCGGCGTAATTCAAGACGCGCTGACAAACAATGATTTTTATGTCATTGATTCCAAGGTGGAGGAAATCGCCCGCGGCCTCGGCTTGAGCGATATCGGATTAGAGCGTGATGTCACTGATTTGAGCGGCGGACAGCGCACAAAGGTCCTTCTCGCCAAGCTGCTCCTTGAAAAGCCGGAAATTCTGCTTCTCGATGAGCCGACCAACTATCTTGATGAACAGCATATTGAATGGCTGAAACGCTATCTGCAGGAATACGAGAACGCGTTCATCCTGATTTCCCATGACATTCCGTTCTTAAACAGCGTCATCAACCTGATTTATCACGTAGAAAATCAAGAGCTGACTCGCTATGTTGGCGACTACCATCAGTTTATGGAAGTCTACGAGGTGAAGAAACAGCAGCTTGAAGCGGCCTACAAAAAGCAGCAGCAGGAAGTCGCAGAGCTGAAGGATTTCGTTGCCCGCAACAAAGCCCGTGTCAGCACGAGAAACATGGCGATGTCCCGCCAAAAGAAACTCGATAAGATGGATATGATCGAGCTGGCGGCAGAAAAGCCAAAGCCGGAATTCCACTTTAAGCCGGCGAGAACCTCAGGCAAGCTGATTTTTGAAACGAAGGATCTCGTGATCGGTTACGATTCCCCGCTGTCCCGTCCGCTCAACCTCCGCATGGAGCGCGGCCAAAAAATCGCCCTTTACGGCGCAAACGGAATCGGAAAAACGACGTTGCTGAAGAGCCTGCTTGGCGAAATCCAGCCGCTTGAGGGCTCTGTTGAACGCGGCGAGCATCTCTTTACCGGCTATTTTGAGCAAGAGGTTAAGGAAACAAACAACAATACGTGCATCGAAGAGGTATGGAGCGAATTCCCTTCTTATACGCAGTATGAAATCCGTGCCGCACTGGCAAAATGCGGGCTGACAACAAAGCATATCGAAAGCCGCGTCTCCGTATTAAGCGGAGGAGAGAAAGCGAAAGTCAGATTATGCAAGCTGATCAATTCAGAAACAAATCTGCTGGTGCTCGATGAGCCGACAAACCACTTGGATGTCGATGCCAAGGAAGAGCTCAAGCGCGCCCTCAAAGAATACAAAGGCTCCATTCTGCTCATTTCCCACGAGCCCGACTTTTATATGGATATCGCGACAGAAACATGGAACTGCGAGTCTTGGACGACGAAAGTGCTTTAAATTGAAGAAAACCCGCCTGCTGAAGGGCGGGTTTTTTACTGCCATTTTTTCTGAACGATTCTCAACAGCTCTCTGTCTTTTAAAATGAGCTGCGATGGCGATGTGAATTCATCAAGTGTCAGCTCTCTTTTGGCAGACAGTTCAAAGTCCTCCTCATCAGCCCAAGCGGTGAACCATTCAACCGAAAAGCTGTTTTTCATGACGCTGTGTATGTAATGATAGAGCACCTGTAAACACTTCTGATCATATTCGTCAGGTTTTGCCTTATCCATGGCAAACGTCCCCTCTATAGCATGAACCATCACTTGATATGGCAATCGTAAATGAACGGATACATTATCGGCCTCTTCTAGATAAATACCCGCCGCATCAATGCCAGACCGAAGCGGATGCCCTTTCCGTGAACGCCGTTTTCGTTGCCTGAAAGAACCGGTTTCTAAAGGCGTTTTAGCCGTTAAATCGTAAAATTGTGTCATAAGGCTGTCCTTTCCTGCACTAATGTTATGATGATGCCATTATAACTGATCATGAATACTGACAATAAAGGGTATAACTTGATCAAATGAAAAAAGACACTGCATCTGCAGTGTCTTTCGCCATTAATGTCCCGCCTTAATTCCGGCAAGGTGTTTACGTCCCATGAGAAGGACAAGCATGCCGACAAAAACGACGATACCGCCTACTGTATATGGTGTGCTTGCGGTGAAGTGCTCTGACAGCATTCCCGCAATCCACGGAGCGAGCGCACCGCCGATGAAGCGGACTGAGCTGTAGGCTGAAGACGCGATTGAACGTTCAACCGGCGCAGAACCCATCACAGCGGTTGTCATGATCGTATTCACCATACCGAGGACAGCACCAGCGACAACGATACATGTAATAATCAATGTCTGATGCTCTGTCCAGATCCCCATGATCATAAGAATGACTGCAAAGGCGATAAAGAGAACAACCAAGGAACGCACTGTGCCCAGCGCTTTGTGCACGAGCGGCGCCGTAAAGACTGACGTAATCGCCAGCAGAAGGCCCCAGCCGAAGAAGACATATCCAAGACCGTGTTCATCTAAATCCAGAACGAACGGAGAATAAGCAAGTAGGATAAAAAATCCAAAGTTGTATAAGAATGCCGATACCGCCATTGTTAAAAGGCCTTTATATTTGAGCGCCTTCATCGCATCAAACACTCCGACGCGTTTCGCCGGTTTCTGCAACTTCGGAAGCATGAAAGAAATCGCGATTAACGCAATAAACATCAGGACAGATACTCCGAAAAACGGTGCGCGCCATGAAATGCTTCCAAGCTCTCCGCCTGCTAGCGGCCCGACAGAAATCCCGAGACCGAGCGCAGCCTCATACAAAATAATCGCTTGGGCACTTCCTCCGACTGATACGCCGACGATAACTGCAAGCGCTGTTGAAATAAACAAAGCATTACCTAATCCCCAGCCGCCGCGATACCCGACTAACTGAGCGATTGAGCTTGAGCTGCCGCCAAGCCCCGCAAACACAATAATAAAAATGAGTCCTAGAATTAACGTCCATTTCGCGCCGATGCGGCTGGAAATGGCTCCTGAGAAAAACATCATAAATCCGGTAACGAGCAAATAACTTGTAAACAAGAGTGATACTTCACTAGGTGAAGCATGTAATTGTGCGGCAATGGCCGGAAGAATTGGATCGACCAGCCCGATTCCCATAAAGGAAATCACACAGGCAAATGCCACAGCCCATACCGCTTTCGGCTGGCTGAGCAAGCCTGTTTTCTGATTCACTTGTTTCGTCTTATCCATTTGACCTGACCTCCATCTTTATTCCATTAAAAGAAACGCTACAAAAATAGCGTTTGGCAAACGTTTCATTCGATTGATTGAATGGCACGTTCCGCTTTATTTTTCATGCCTTGCAGGCGTTCTTTAAAGCTTTGGAATGTGCGGATTTTCTCATCAATCAAATTCAGCTGGTGATTCAGGGTTTCCTGAATTTCCTCCAGTTTTTCTTTCCGTTCCTTAGGATCCAGTGACAACAAATACCCCTCTTTGTTTAACTCTAGCTGGCGGCTGGTTTCCATGAAATGCTGAAGCTCCTGAAGGGAAAAACCGAGCACCTCTTTTGTGCTGATGACTTTCTCAAGCTCCTCCATATCATCCTCTGAATAAAGCCTTACGCCGCCGTCTGTCCGTTTCGGCGCCGGAATCAAGCCGATTTCTTCATAAAAACGGATGGTCCGCTTTGTCAGCCCGCTTCGTTTGGCTACTTGATCAATCTTCATCCATTCCAAGGTAAATCCCCCTTCGCCGTTTCTGTTCCCATTATACACCTTTTGAACCTTAACGTAAACGTAAAGTTTTGAAAAACAAGAAAAAAAGACGAGCGCCATAAAGCACCCGTCTTGCACTTTCTTGTTTAAGCTAAACTTCCTGTCACTGACAGAGTCTGCTTTTGAAGGCTATCAGAAAGCAATTGATACGCAATGACTTTCTTCTTGTACTGTTTCACGACGTCGATATGGTCGCCGTAGCGGTATACAAACAGCTTTACAACTTTTTTGCCTTTTTTCGTATCTATCACCAGCGGCGTACCGCCGTTTTCCGGATGTAAATAACGCTCTTCGTCACCTGGATAAATATAATATTTTTCCAGAAAAACAGCTTCGTTAAATTGTTCAATCACTTTCTGCTTCTCTTCACCCTCGAGACGTTTTCCATCTATAGAGAGAACAGCATGTTCGTCACTCAGCTTGGCGTGTACCTCAAATTTTCCGAGCAGCCATTCCATGACGCCTGTTGGAAGACAGGTTAATACGATTTTTACCAGACTCATGAGAATTAACATCACGATCGTCCATGTCATACTTCATCATCTCCGTTAGTTTTCCATGTGCCGCTGACACACAATTTCATCCTATCATAAGCAGGGCGCTTCGTTTTTGTCCATTATGTGAAAAAAACGCGGCCTTCTGCGGGCCGCGTTTTTTAGCTTTCCAGCTCTTCTATCATAAGAGACAATTCTGTCCAGCGGTCCATAGCAGCCTCAAGCTCTTCCGCCGTTTTCGCCTGCTCGGCCATCAGCTCTTGGATTTTTCCGAAATCGCTGCCTGCTGCAGCGATGTCAGCTTCGAGCTGCTCATGCTTTTCTTCCAGCTGGGCAATTTTATCCTCAATGCCGTCCCATTCGAGCTGATCTTTGTAAGAAAGCTTTTTCCGTTTTTTCTTCGGCTCAGCTTCAGCCGGTTTTTCATCAACTGCCGGTTTTTGGGCCGCTTTTTTCGCTTTTGACTCCTCCATATAGTCGCTGTAGGAGCCTTGGAAGCGGGAAATGACGCCATTTCCTTCAAACACAATTAAACGGTCGACGACACGGTCAAGGAAGTAGCGGTCATGGGATACGGTGATGACGACGCCAGGGAACTGGTCGATATAATCCTCGAGGACGCTTAATGTTTCAGTATCCAAATCGTTCGTCGGCTCATCAAGAAACAGGACATTCGGCTCCTGCATGAGAACCTGAAGCAAGTATAAACGGCGTTTTTCCCCGCCGGACAGCTTGCGGATATACGTCTGCTGCATCGAACGCGGGAAGAGGAAACGCTCCAGCATTTGTTCAGCTGTAATGATATCGCCATCCGCCGTTTTTACGACCTCCGCCGTTTCTTTTATATAGTCAATAACCTTTAACTCGCCATTCATTTCACTATGATCCTGGGTATAGTAGCCGATTCTCACAGTCTGTCCGATCGTAATATGGCCGCCGTCAGGCGTATGACGGCCGGCAAGGGTGTTTAACAGGGTTGTTTTTCCGATGCCGTTCGGTCCGATAATCCCGATCCGTTCACCCGGTATGACCAATTCATTAAAGCGGTCGACAAGCATGCGGCCGTCATAAGCGATCATGATGTTTTCCGCTTCAATGACCTGTTTGCCTAGACGGTGGGAGCCAATCGCAAAGTCGAGTGAGCCCGATGACTGAGGGCCTTTCTGCTCCTTAAGCGCCTCCACTCGGTCAATTCTCGCCTTTTGCTTTGTGGAGCGTGCTTTTGCTCCCCGTCTGAGCCAAGCCAGTTCACGGCGCAGCAGGTTTTGCCGCTTCGTTTCCTTTTGCTCAGCCTGCGCTTCCCGTTCCGCGCGTTTTTCTAAAAACACTTCATAGTTGCCTTTGTATGTGTAGAGGCTGCCTCGTTCGAGCTCATAAATGCGGTTCGTGACACGGTTTAAGAAATACCTGTCATGCGTCACCAGCATGACGGCGCCGGGATATTGGCTTAAATATCCTTCAAGCCACTCAATTGTTTCATTATCCAAATGGTTCGTTGGCTCGTCTAAGATCAGCAGGTCAGCGGGCTGAATTAAGTTTTTGGCAATGGCCACCCGTTTTTTCTGGCCGCCTGAGAGCTCGTTGACCGGCTTTGTTACGTCGTTGACGCCTAGCTTAGACAATACGGTTTTTGCCAGGGTGTTCGCATCCCACGCGTTGTTTGCGTCCATTTTCGCCTGTGCCGCAAGCAGGTGCTTCTGGCGTTGTTCATTTTCAGGATCTTTCCCAAGTTCATACAGCGCTTTTTCATATTCACGCATGGTTTTCATCACAGCCGATTCACCGGAATAGATGTGCTCAAGCACAGTTTGTCCCGCAGGCAGCTCCGGTTCTTGATGAAGAAATTCGACGCGCACGCTGCCCGATTTCATGATTTCTCCCTCTTCGATAGATTCCAAGCCGGCGATCACTTTCAGCAGCGTTGATTTTCCTGTTCCGTTCGGCCCGATTAATCCGATTCTCTCATTCTCTTCAATATGAAAGGAGATGTGGTCAAATAATGTTTTATCTCCGTATGTTTTATAAAGATGTTCTGCTTTTAATATGCTCATGGTTCCTATCAATCCTCACGTAAGTTCATGTGTACATTTTAAATCAGCTGCTGGAATAAAACTAGTAAAACGTCAGGCAAATTTCATGGAAATGCGGGATAAGAAAAAGACCGGGGACAGTTGTCCCCGGTCTCTTACTCTTCCTCAAGCGCTTTTTCTGCCATTTTTGCAAGATGCTGCGCGCTTCCTGAAATCTCCTGCATCGTAGCGGAAATTTGTTCAACGGCAGCGGCTTGTCCATCCGTATGCTGGTTGATTGACTCTATTGATTCCTCCAGCCCTTTCAGCAGGCTGTGGATTTTTTTCGTGATTTGATCAATTTGGCCGACATTTTCTTTCGAGTGTGTTGCTAGCTTTCTGATCTCATCTGCCACGACAGAGAAGCCTTTTCCGGACTCTCCAGCTCTCGCCGCTTCGATCGCAGCGTTCAAGCCGAGCAGGTTGCTTTGGTCAGAGATGCCTTTCACGGTTACTGAAATATCGGCGATTTCACCGGCACTTTCGCTTACCTTTTTCGCCTGAGAGGAAATGCCCGACATTTGGGTTGAAAACCCGTTGATAGATTCAGAAATGTCGGAAATGGCAGCAGCCGTTTGTTCAACAACAGCCGATAAGCTTTCTGCCACATCATGAAGCTTAGACGACTCCTCAAGGCTCGTTCCGAGGCCGACGCCCCCAATGACTCTTCCATTCTCGTCGTGAAGCGGGATGGCACGGGCAATCAATGGGAAACCGAACAATTCTTTCGGCACCATGCTCGTCTTCTTCTGGTTGCTGCGGATGGCATCTGTGATAATATCCCCTTCCTGCAGCGGATCGCCGGCTTTTACGTTCAGCGAGAAGGTTTTGGCCGGTATATTCACGAGCAGTTTTTCCGTATCGTAAATGCCGATTGTAATATCATCTTGGACCAGGCTGTTTAAATAAGGGGCTACTTTGATAAATGCATCCAGAAGATCTGCGGTTTCTTTTTCCGTTTTAATGCTCAATTCCATTCACTCCTTTTTTATTAGTAAGGAAAGCTTCGTTTTTCGTGCTGAACTGAGATCCATTTCAGCGTTGTAAATTCTTCGAGGCTCCACTCGCCATTCAAACGGCCGAGGCCTGATTGCTTTTCACCGCCGAAGGCCACATTCGGTTCATCATTAATGGTCGTGTCATTGACGTGAATCATGCCTGTTTCAATGCGTTTCGCAAAAGCAACGCCGCGCTCAAGATTTGACGTATGTACGGCACCGCTCAAACCAAACGGGGTTTCGTTTGCGATATCTACCGCTTCATCTTCTGAATCAAACTTCATAAAGGAAACGACAGGTCCGAACAGCTCTTCCTTGGCAATGCTCATGAACGGTTTAACGTCTTTTAAGATCGTCGGTTCTACGATCGTCCCGTTAAATCCCCCAAGCTTCACTGGAACAGCGCCTTCTTCAATCGCTTTCTCGACAGATTTCATCAGTCCGTCCGTCTGTCTGCTGTTGATTAAAGGCCCGATAATCGTATCAGGATCCATCGGGTCGCCGACCTTCAGCGATTCCACTTTTGCCTGATACAGTTCAAGGAACTTATCATAAATTGATGAGTGAACCAGTACGCGGTTGGCTGACATGCAAATCTGTCCCTGGTGTGTAAATCGGCTGAACACCGCCGCATTGACCGCATATTCTATATCTGCATCCTCAAGTACGATGAAGGCGCTGTTGCCGCCGAGTTCAAGAAGCGGCTTTTTAAAATGCTTCATCGCAAGCTGGCCGATGTAACTGCCGACTTTCGTAGAACCTGTAAATGAAATGATCCGCGGCACTGGGTGTTCAACAAAGCTGTCTCCGATTTCTGCAATGTCTGTGACAACAACATTCAGCAGCCCCTCTGGAATTCCCGCGTTCTCAAAAATTTTCGCAATCAGCGTACCGCCGCAAATCGGCGTTTCCTCATGCGGCTTTAATACGACGCCATTCCCGGCTCCAAGCGCGGGCGCCACTGATTTCATAGATAAAAAGAATGGGAAGTTAAATGGACTGATGACACCGACTACACCTGCAGGCACGCGATATAATCTGTTTTCCTTTCCGTCTATTGTTGACGGAAGAATTTTGCCTTCCATGCGGACAGGGAACGTTGCCGCTTCTTTTATGATGTTTTTGACAAGACCGATTTCAAAAGCTGCTTTGAGCCTTGTTCCGCCAAGCTCTTCCATAATCAAATAAATGATGGCTTCTTCGTTCTCTTCGATATACGTGACGGCTTTTTCTAAAATGGTTCTTTTCTCGAACGGATTGACCGCATCCCATTTTTTCTTCGCCAGCGCCGCTGCCCTGTACGCTTCATCTACATCGTCAGCAGTCGCTTTTTGAAAGGTTGTGAATGTTTTTTGAGTATAAGGATTTTTGTTTTCCAGTACATTTGGGCTGCTGCCCTCCTGCCATTTTCCGCCGATAAACTGTTTATTCAATTCTTCATATTGAAACATGGTCAGCATCTCCTTTTTAACCGCAAGTCGAAATATGGGCGATTCTATTTTTTCTATCGGTTCACCCTGCATAAAATTGAATATATGATTAGTAAAAATTACTATACTATGATACGCCAACGCTTTTTTGCTTCTATCTTTTAAAGCAGAAAAATATATGATTGACTGCGCCAAATTTCGACAATATAATACAACAAGAACTGTATATAATGATTAGAATATTTCGAATTTTCCAGGAGGAACTTTTGATGAGTTCATTATTTAGAAAAAAACCGCTTGAAACATTGAGTGCGCAGAGCAAGTCAAAAAGCCTTGCCCGTACGTTAAGCGCATTTGATTTAACCTTGCTTGGCATCGGTTGTGTCATCGGCACAGGGATTTTTGTCATTACAGGAACAGTGGCAGCGACCGGTGCAGGTCCCGCTCTCATCATATCGTTTATTTTAGCGGGGCTCGCCTGTGCGCTTGCTGCCTTCTGCTATGCTGAGTTTTCGTCTTCGATTCCGATATCGGGAAGCGTGTATTCATACTCCTACGTAACACTCGGAGAACTGCTCGCCTTTTTGATCGGATGGGATCTCATGCTTGAATATGTCATTGCACTGTCGGCGGTTGCCACCGGCTGGTCGTCATACTTTCAATCACTGCTTGCCGGCTTCAACCTTCATATTCCGGCCGCATTGACAGGAGCGCCGGGGAGCACCCCGGGCGCCGTATTTAACCTTCCGGCTGCAGTGATCATTCTCATCATCACTGCGATTGTCAGCAGAGGCGTCAAGGAAAGCACTCGCTTTAACAACGTCATCGTACTGATGAAAATCGGGATCATTTTATTGTTCATTATTGTCGGCATCGGCTATGTCAAACCGGACAACTGGTCTCCTTTTATGCCATTCGGGATGAAAGGCGTCATTCTGAGCGCGGCAACTGTGTTCTTCGCGTATCTTGGGTTTGACGCGGTTTCTAACGCTTCAGAGGAAGTGAAAAATCCGCAAAAAAACATGCCCGTCGGCATTATTTCAGCCCTTGCCGTCTGCACGGTTCTGTACATCACGGTATCCCTTGTGCTGACAGGCATGATGCCTTATACAAAATTGAATGTCGGAGATCCGGTGTCCTTTGCACTGAAATTCGTCGGCCAGGACGCGGTTGCCGGAATCATTTCTGTCGGCGCCATTATTGGGATTACAACGGTTATGCTTGCTTTGCTGTACGCTCAGGTCCGTTTGACATTTGCCATGAGCAGAGACGGTCTTCTGCCCGGGTTGTTCGCAAAGGTTCATCCGTCCTTTAAAACCCCGTTCCGCAACACATGGCTGACAGGTATCGTTGCAGCGGGGATCGCCGGCTTTATTAATCTCGGAACGCTGGCTCATCTGGTGAACATGGGAACGCTTGCCGCGTTTACCGTCATTTCGATTGCAGTCATTGTGTTAAGAAAGAAATTTCCAGACATCAAAGCGTCCTTCAGAGTGCCGTTTGTTCCGGTAGTGCCGATTATCAGCGCGGGCATCTGCCTATGGTTCATGTACAGCCTTCCCGGCGTCACATGGCTTTCATTTGTGATTTGGATCGCTATCGGAACGCTGGTTTATTTTCTGTATTCAAGAAAACACAGCTTATTAAACAAATAATCTCTTTTAGCCGGCGGTGCCTCACCTGCCGGCTTTTTCCTTTTTTTATGTGCTATACTTTGAGTACTTCATGAAAAGGGAGATACACAGATGAAACAATACCGCACTTTATTATTTGATGTAGATGATACCATCCTCGATTTTCAAGCGGCAGAAGCTTTAGCGCTGCGTTTGCTGTTTGAGGATCAGAACATTCCTTTAACAAATGACATGAAGGCGCAGTATAAAACGATTAATCAAGGTCTCTGGAGAGCCTTTGAAGAAGGTAAGATGACTCGGGATGAAGTCGTGAATACCCGTTTTTCCGCTTTGTTCAAGGAGTGCGGTTATGAAGCGGACGGCACTTTGCTTGAGCAAAAGTATCGCAGCTTTCTCGAAGAAGGGCATCATCTTATTGACGGCGCCTTTGATCTCATCTCAAATCTGCAGCATCAGTTTGATTTGTATATCGTGACAAACGGCGTGTCAAAGACACAATACAAGCGCCTCCGTGATGCAGGATTATTTCCGTTCTTCAAGAATATTTTCGTTTCTGAAGACACAGGCTTCCAAAAGCCGATGAAGGAGTATTTTAATTACGTATTTGAACGGATTCCCCAATTTTCCGCGGAGTACACATTAATCATCGGAGATTCACTGACAGCTGATATCAAAGGCGGACAGCTCGCCGGGCTTGATACTTGCTGGATTAACCCTGGCAATAAGCCAAACGAGCCAGAGATCCTGCCAACCTATGAGATTCGCAAGCTTGAAGAACTGTACCCCATTTTAAAGATCGAAAATCCCGTCAGCTACTAATCAAGCTGACGACGCTTTTAGAAGAGTCTTTTTTCCTCTTGATAAATTCTTCACCTTATGAATAATATGGTGATATGCTTTGGTTATAGATGTAAGGAGGAGACTCATTTGGCTATTGCCGCCCCGCTAAAAGAAAAAACAGTTCAAAAACCCGACACCACGGTGTATCCGATTTTGATTATCATCGGAATCTGCCACATGCTCAACGATTCGCTGCAAGCCGTAATTCCGGCCATGTTCCCTATTTTGGAACGCTCCATGAGCCTGACATTTACACAGCTCGGCATCATCGCTTTTACATTAAACATGGTATCATCCGTCATGCAGCCTGTCGTCGGCTGGTATACCGATAAACGGCCGCGGCCGTACGCGCTGCCAATCGGTCTGACCGCCAGCATGCTTGGCATTTTGGGCCTGGCATTTGCCCCGTCATTTGTAACGATTTTATGCTGTGTGTTTTTCATCGGATTAGGCTCGGCCATTTTCCATCCGGAAGGCTCCCGTGTGGCGTATATGGCCGCCGGCACAAAACGCGGGCTCGCCCAGTCGATCTATCAGGTAGGCGGAAACTCAGGCCAGGCGATGGCGCCTCTGATCACCGCGCTGATCCTTGTGCCGCTCGGACAATTCGGCGCCGTTTGGTTCACGCTTGTCGCCGCGCTCGCTGTTATGTTTCTGCTGTATATTGCGAAATGGTATGCTGTACGTCTCGGAAGCCTTGCCCAGCAGTCCGGCAAACAAAAGAAAACGGCTGAAAAAACAGCCATCACCAAATCTGTAGTATCTGCTCTTATCATTATTATATTTCTCATTTTTGCGCGTTCCTGGTATACGAGTGCGATCGGCAACTTTTACACGTTTTACGCGATGGATACATATCACGTAAGCATTCAGCAGGCACAAAGCTATATTTTTGTCTTTTTGCTGTTCGGCGCTGTCGGCACGTTTCTCGGCGGCCCGCTCGCAGACCGTTTTGGAAAACGCTTCGTAATCCTCGGTTCGCTGCTGTGCTCTGCGCCGCTGGCGATTTTGCTGCCATTTGCCGGCCCTGTTCTCGCCTATGGCGTGCTTGCCTTGATTGGCTTGATTCTGATGTCAAGCTTTTCCGTAACAGTTGTCTACGCACAAGAGCTAGTTCCTGGAAAAATCGGCACAATGTCCGGTTTGACTGTCGGGCTCGCCTTCGGAATGGGCGCGATTGGCGCTGTTGCGCTGGGCGCTCTGATTGACGCCGCGGGACTGACTCCGACAATGATTGCCATTGCCTTTCTCCCTGTTCTCGGCATCCTTGCCTTCCTATTGCCGAGCGATCAGAAGCTGAGAGAATGGCATAGCTGAAAAACCCCTCGCCATGCGGCAGGGGTTTTATTTAATCCAGCTGGATAAAATGAGTGTCAGGCACTGCGTGCTTCGGGATAAAGCCGTCCGCAAAGTCCGGGAATGCAGACTGTATTTCGTCAATCCATCTTTTCAGATTCAACACATACGGCATATAAATCATTTCAATTGTCGCTTCATCTTCAATCCGGTAATACCAGCAAAGATTAAACTCATTTTCCGTTACCAGTGTAAACCCGGAGAAATGGTAGAAAATCAGGGGCGTTTCATCTACATACACGCGGCCGTCCTTTTGCGCGACCTTATAGTTCTCGATATTCCAAAGCGCTGTATTGGCTCCGATTGATTTGACAACATGCACACTCTTATACTGCGCCGGCCATTTCTCCACATATCGTTGATCGCCGTACGTCTTGCGTTCTGTATCCATTTCTACCGTGCAAAATGCAATGCAGTCTTGTCTCCACTGCCACACCGCTTCATAGGCTTCCTTCGTATTTCCGGCACCGACAAATCCTGTGTTATAGCGGCCGGTCCGTTCATAGTAGGACATGAAACGCAGTGAGTTGCGGTGATCGGTCAAATACAGAGAAGCTGTTGGGTTCTCCGCAAAAATACATGCCGGATCAGCAAAGAAAAACAGATCGGTATCCATATGGGCAAAGTAGTCAGCCTCATTCCATTTGCTCATGACATGGAATAAAAAAGCAGGCTTCAATGTCCAGCAATATTCATGAAACGTTCTGTTGCTTTTCTCTTTCAGCAGCTCCGGATCTTCCATTTCATGCAGCTGCACAAAGGTTACATGCTCCCATGGGACGTGCTGAAGCAATTCATACGCCTTCTGATCGACACATAACACATACAAATGAAAATTATCACAATGCTCATGGAGAGAATGAATCATGGGCATAAGCTTAAAGATATGCGTCCTTGACACTATCGTTGAAAAATGAAATGTACTCACCATACCACATCCAATTATCTAAGATCCACGTGCAGCAAATCGTTGACAAGCGCATACAATGCGTTGGCAAAATCATTCACGCCTAGCTTTTTCTTCGCTTTTGGGAGAAGCTTGCGAACGGTTTGTAAATCAAAGCTGTTCGCCGTCATCCTTGGGGCTTTCTTTTGCCAATCCGGGTCAATGTTGCGCTCTTTGACAACATGAAGCAGCTCAAGAAACAGATTCAGCAGCATGTCATATTTTTGAGATTCCAGCAGCTTATGAATATCAGCCATGATTCTGTTCGTCATGTCAGGAGGAAACGGCCCGTTAAAAGCGAGATGAACACCTAAGGAGCGGATGTTATTGTATTTATCGCACATATAGGCAATGTTTGCCCGAATATCGTCTACAGACTTACAATTGCTCGGGTGCTCCTGATGAACACTGACAATATCGCGATGCAGCCTGAAGGTCAGTCCGGCCTGATGAAGCCTGATCCCGAGGTCATAATCCTCAAACCCGTACCGCACAATGCCTTCATCAAATAAACCTAGATCAACCACATGGTTGCGTCTAACAGAGGAATTATTCGTGATAAAAAAGCGCCATGGCATATGATAGCCTTTCAGGTCATCGCCGTACTCATCTAGAATCCGCTTGAGCACGTCAATAAACTCGGTATCGAGGTCAAAGCTTTTGTCCAGGAAGCTCCCGTTTTTGATCTCCTCTTCCATCAGCAGCTTTTGTTTGTCTTTCTTCGGCATTTCGTCTACAAGCTTTGCGAGCTGTTCTTTATGTTCATCTTCAAAGCGTTCATAATAAAAGCTATAGATCCGTTTCCAAAACAAACCGCACACGACGAGATTCTCTACGTTCTCATGGGCTTTGATATGCTTTGCCACAAGGTCCTTTGCCGCAAGCATATCGCTGTCATGGAAAATCAGGATATCTCCTCTGGCATTGCGAAGCGCCTGATTTCGCCCGTACGCAATGCCTCTGTTTTCTTTAATCCGTGTAAAGATCAGCGGAAAATCCGCTTGAAACGACTCAAGCATCGAGAGCGTCCCGTCCTCAGAGCCATTGTCCGCTACAATGACTTCAAATTCTTCATCGCACTCCTGCTGGTTTAAAGACAGAAGGCTGTTATAAAGACGCTCCTTTGAATTATATGCAGGAATAATAACGCTTGCTTTCACTTCATATTCACTTCCTGTATTAAATCATTTATTTGTTATCATCTTTTGAAGCAAAACCGTTAAATTCAGGGTCTAACGTTTTGATGTGCTGAATGATATGCGGGAGTGTCTCTTGATACAGCTCATGGACAAACGGCAGGTCTGTGCGGGTTGTTTCATGAATCTGTTTGATTTCATTCATGCTGACGATTCGGTATCCGCTGAAATGGTAAAAAATCAGCGGGCTGCCATCCTCCAGCACGATTCGGCCATCATTCCAGGAAAACGTATGCTGCCCGTAGTTCCAGTGGCCGATGTTCACACCGGGTGTCGTAATGTCACACACATTCGGAAACAGCTCAGACATATAATCCAAATAGCCCTGATCACCGAATTTCCCTTCACCAGGTGCATTTTTGCACTCCTCAAGACAGCGTTCCTTCCACCACTCCAAGCAATCCGTGCCGGCTTCATCATGCTTAAAGCTGATAAAACCGGAGTTATACCTGCCCAAAAGCCGCTGGAGCATGTCAATCTGCTCTTTCTCAAAGGATGGGATTACGATATCCCCCCGTGAAAGCAGCACCGAGCAATCTGGCTGGTTTTCAAAAATCGGCGATGGATCGGCGTAGAAAAATAAATCTCCGTCAATATACGTCACACGCTCCAGCTCGGGATTGCTGTTCAGCACAGCTTGCAGAAAAATCGGCTTCATCGTCCAGCAGTACTCGCTTTGATCTCTTGATCCCTTCAGCTTCTGAAGCATTTCATTTTCAAGCGCAGACACCGGCACAAGGTTCAGCTGCTTCATCTTCAGCTTCTGTAAGACGCGGTGCGTATCTTCATCCATGCACAGGATAAAAATGGGACTATCTTGATCCACCTGCTCTAATGACTTAAATAGGGCGACTGCCTGATATAATCTCCCTTTTGATAAAACGGTGCAATATGCGCTGGTCACAGTCATGTTCACCTCGTTTCACATTACTTTTTGAAGAATTCCGTATACCACTCAATCGTTTTTTCAAGTCCTTCATCAATGGTGTAAGCGGGTGCCCAATTCAGCAGCTTTCTTGCTTTTTCCGCGGATAAATACTGATGTTTGATTTCATTGCTTCCCTGGTTCAGCACCTTTGGCTTTAGGCTGCTGTTCATTTTCTTCAATATTTTTTCTACCAGCTCAAGGACAGTCAGCTGGATTTCATTGCTGAAGTTAAAGGCCTCTCCAGCAAGGTTGTTTTCTTCCATTTTTTCTGCCAGAAGCAAATAAGCCTGAACGGCATCCTCAATATAGAAGTAGTCACGGACAAAGGTGCCGTCACTGCGGATTTCCGGCGCTTCGCCGTTCAGCACAAGCTGAATCGTCTGCGGAATGATGCGGTTGAAGTTCAAATCCCCGCCGCCGTACAGGTTCCCGCAGCGCGTAATGCAGACCGGAAGCCCGTACGTGTGGAAATAGGTGTGGCTAATCAAATCTGCACAGCTTTTTGAGACATCATACGGATGCTTGCCTTGCAACGGCATATTCTCATCGTACGGAAGGTTTTCTTGATCGCCATAAGCTTTATCACTTGATGCGACAATCACCCGCTTAATTAATGGATGCTTCCGGCAGGCTTCGAGAATATTCCACGTGCCAAGGATATTCGCTTCAAAGGTAGAAATCGGATTGCGGTTTGCCACGCCGACAATCGCTTGTGCAGCGAGGTGAAAGACTGTATCAATTTCATACTCGCCAAGCGCTCGTTCAATCACAGGCAAGTCTTCAAGAGAGCCACGCACGATGTTCATTTTCTTGATATGGTCTCCCTGATAAAGGTTGGATTGCGGCACATGATCTCTGACAAGCCCTGTAACATTTGCGCCCTGCTCAATCAGCTCTTTCACCAAGTAGCTTCCTAAAAGACCTGTACACCCCGTGACAAATACGTTTTTATTTTTCCAGAAACTCAAATCAGTTCACCATACCTTCCATACTTGTTGTCCTTGATCCCACATTTTGTTGACTTCTAAGAGATTTTTATACGTATCGATGGCCGTCCAAAATCCGTAATGGCGGTACACGGCAAGTTCTCCGTCTTTGGCAAGGTTCTTCAGCGGTTCATCTTCGAACATCATGTTCCCGTCTTTCGGCAAATAATCGAAAACCTTGGGGTCAAGAACGAAGAATCCGCCGTTGATGATTCCGTCACTCGATGTCTTCTCCGAAAATGTTTTCGCCATGCCGTCTACAACCGTCAAGGTGCCGAACTGCGTGGTTTTGTCAATGCCGGTGACAGTCGCGGCAGCACCTTTTGTCTGATGATAGCTGATGAGATGAAATAGATTGATATTGGCCAGCCCGTCCCCATAGGTGAGCAGAAACGTTTCATCGCCGATATAGTCTTTCGCCTGCAGGATTCTCCCGGCTGTCAGCGTGTCTTCCCCTGTCTCCAAAAACGTAATTTTCCACGTTTCAGGCTGCCCCAGCATCTGCACCTCTCCTGTAGAGCTGTCGAGTGTCAGGCTGTTGTGCTTCCATTCATAGTCAAGAAAGTATTCCTTGATTTTTTCGCCTTTATAGCCCAAAAGCAGAATAAACTCGTTTACTCCGTAGTACTGATAGATTTTCATAATATGCCATAGAATCGGTTTGCCGCCTATCATGGCGAGCGGTTTAGGAATGTTATTCGTGACTTCACTCATTCTCGTTCCTTTTCCGCCGCAGAGAATGACCGCTTTCATCTCTACCCCTCATCTCTATGAATATTGAGTTCGAAACCTGGTACATCTTTACAATCTATCAAGGCGTTTCCCCGATAATTTGTCCGATATCAATACCGGTTTCAAAATCTACTGTAATGATATGAGAGAAAGGCGGCCTTGGTGACCAAATGGAATCTATTTTTTCAAGTTGGTTATGTAACCAAAAAAAAGAGCCTTGAGCGAAGGCACTATGCCCGCTCAAGGCTCTTTCTCGTCTTATTTGATTTCTTTTTCCTTGCCATAATGATATTCAGATGGGTCAACAGCTGTAAAGTCGCTGAGTTTGTGGAATCTCAGCAAGTCTTTGTACAGGACACTGTCTGACAGGCTCAGCTGCTGATTCACTCTTGTTTTTAGATTCTTCGTTTCTTCATTCGCTTTCAGTTTTTTACCAGTCTTCGTATCGTAAATGACATTGTCGACAGATGTGTACTTCGGCGTCACGAAGTCTCCGTTTCTGAACGCCACTGTATCATCGTGGTCTTTAGAGAATAAATCAGTACCGAAGTTAATGTATTTCTGAGAATCAATTCCCTGTAAGTGCAGAAGTGTCGGCATGACGTCAATTTCCCCGCCATACGTATGGTTCACTCCGCCTTTTTTGCCAGGAATACGGATCATCAGCGGCACACGCTGGTTCTGCGCGTTTTGATAATCTGTGATTTCTTTTCCAAGAATCTCTTTCATCGCGCGGTTATGGTTTTCAGAAATACCGTTATGGTCACCGTAAATCATGATGACTGAGTTGTCATACAGACCGGCTTCCTTCAGCTCCTTGAAGAATTGCTCAAGCGACTCGTCAAGGTAACGGGCAGTCTGGAAGTAGCTGTCAACTGTGTTATCGCCAGTTGTTGCTTTCTTAATGGACGCGTCCTTTTCATCCAGATTAAACGGATAATGGTTTGTTAATGTAATCAAATGCGCATAAAACGGCTGTTTGAGAGATTCAAGTTTTGGAATCGATTCTGTAAAGAACGGTTTATCCTTGAGTCCCATATTAATGACGTTTTCATCTGACATATCATAAGTGCTTGCGTCAAAGAACTTGTCATAACCGATATGTTTGTAAATCTGGTCACGGTTCCAGAACGATTTGTAGTCACCATGCAGGACGGCGCTTGTGTAGCCTTCCTTCTGATTCAAAATCGCCGGAAGCGACTGATAGGTGTTTTCGCCTTTCGTCACAAACGCGGAGCCTTCAGGAAGGCCGAAGATGGAGTTATCCATTGTCAGCTCGGCATCAGATGTTTTTCCTTGGCCTGTCTGATGGAAGAAGTTATCAAAATACGTCACATCTTCTCCGCCGTGTGCGAGTTTATTTAGGAAAGGCGTCACCTCTTCACCATTCAGCTTGTAATCAATCAAGAATGACTGGAAGCTTTCGAGGTGAATCTTAATGATGTTTTTGCCTTTGGCAGCACCGAAGTATTCGGCATTCGGTTTTGCATAATGAGACGTTGTGTAGTTCTCAACGCTTGTTAAATCATCGCTGCTCGCATAGGCTCTTTGTGTTTCCGTTTGAGCCGTCTGCACGCCGTCATAAATAGTGTAATTGTAAAGACCTAAATATTTCACGATATAATTGCGGTCAAACGTTCTTGTCAGCAGCTGCGGACGGTCTTTTTCCGCATAGTGCAGGTTGATGAAAAACAGTGCGACCCCGGAAAGGATCACCAGTGACGCAAAACGTTTTTTCATTTTGTATTCTTTTAATTCAGGTCTCCAGATCAATACCGCAATCAAAAGAATGATATCTAAGAAATAGAAAATATCATGACCGGCCATGATACTGAAAATCCCGTCTCCCATGTTTCCGACATTGCCGGACTGTTTAATGTTCGGGAACGTCAAGAAATCATCAAAGAAACGATAGAATAAAATATTAGCATATAACACAAATGTCATCACAAAATCGATAATCAGCATGATAATGGCTGATTTACGCCCTTTCGCCAGCAAAGCCAGTCCTAAAAAGAAGACGGCGCTTGAGAACGGGTTAAATATCAGGAGGATCTCCTGAGTTGTGCCTTTTACCCCAAGATTAAATTCAGTCTTGTAGGATAAATACGTTTTTGCCCAAAACAGTATAACAGCCAGCACAAAAAAGCTAAGTTTGTAAGAAAAAAGTTTCTTCATGGCAACCTCTACTTTCTTAAACACTTTAAGTTCTTTATTCATATTTACCTGCTCTTTATCCTGTCTTCCTATTCCTTCTTTCCAAACAAAATCAAGGCATCACACAACAATAAATACACCGCGGTAACCCCCGGAATAGTTATGTTTTGCACCATACCATTTTTGTTACACCTATTTCAAACCAAACACTGGACGAAAGAAGCCTTCATTTCGTTTCACTTTTTTTCTCAGAAAATAAAAAAGGGTTTCTTTTGTCATGTCTGCCGTGGAAAAAAGAAATAGATACCGAGTATAAGAATAACATAAACTAGCAAAAACGAAAAATAGGTTTTTCAGACAGCCCGCCCTTCCGCGGACTGTGGTTATTGTATGCACTTACATTTAGCTACATCACCATTTTTTTAAAGGACAAAAAAAGACTGGATGTCTCCAGTCTTTACAGCCCCGACCAAACATCTTTTGCATATATACCGGTATCCTGCAGATGTTTCAGCCAGTTTTCCGCTTCTTGTTCGCTGGTGCCATGAACAGACGCATGCGCTTTTTGCAGAGCGGCCTCCACATCTGGGGCCATTTTGCTGCCGTCACCGCATACATAGAGCCTGCCTCCGCGGTCAAGAATTGAGATTAATGTTTCTGCATGGCCAGCCATGAGGTGCTGGACATACGTTTTCGGCATGCCTTCTTTTCGGGAAAAGGCTGTGTGGACAGTGACGATTCCGTCTTTTTCAAACTGCTCAAGCTCTTCTCGGTAAATAAAATCCTGATCGTTTCTGCACCCAAAATAGAGATGGGCTTCACCGAGCGTTTTCCCCTCCCGCTTTAAAGCTGTACGGGCTTGGAGAAAACCGCGGAATGGCGCTACTCCTGTGCCCGGACCAACCATAATAATTGGAGTTTGAGGGTCTTCCGGAAGCTGAAACCGGGATTCCGGTGTGCGGACAAACATCACAACATCATCACCCGCCTTGCGTTCAGCCAAGTCGTTAGAAGCCACGCCCCTGTATTCGCCAAGGCCGCTCCAAGCAGGACCGCGCACAACACCGACTGTAATGGATGCGCGCTCCGGATTCACCCTTGGAGAGCTTGAAATTGAATAATATCTCGGTTTTAACGGCCGTAAAAGCTCTAAAAATCGTTCAAACGGCATGTCGCACGCTTCATACTTTTCAAGCAGATCAAGCATGGAAATCCGTTTTTTCAATATTTGTTCCTGATAGACACCCTCTGCCGCAAGCTCTTCTAATTCCCGTTTATGCGGCGGGCAAACTGTATATGCCGCCAGCTCCCGTATTTGTGCCCTTGTAGCCGCTTCCTGCACCTCGACACTGTAGCTGAGAAGATCTTGCAGGCTGACAGGCCGCTCCAAAGGCAGATGCCCCGCACTGCGCCCGCTTGCTGACAATGTCACTTGGTCGGTACCCTTCAGACCGAATCTGTTAAGAATCCGGCTGACATTGGTTTGGCTGTTCCTCGGCAATATGCCAAGGTGATCGCCCTCCCGATATTCAACATCCGGCGGCAATGCAATTTCGATATGGCGAGTGCTGCGATCGCTGTCTGCGGACTGGAGTTCACGATTTTCGGCAATGGATGCATGAGCCGCTTCGTACGATCGGGCCAGCGGGGACTCTCCAAGCCCTCTCACAAACTGAAGGCTCAGGGTGCTTCGTTCCTTATCGGCGTTTTCATTAAGCTCTAGTCCGAATGCTTTGATGGCGTCCGCCCACATGCTTTCTTTCCACTCGTCAAGCTGCCCTTCAAAATCACCGCTGACATCACCTTCTCCGCGCGCAGAAAACCGAGTCGCGCCTTTCTTCGCAAGCTGTTCATCAATGAATCTTGGTACGTACTGATACGTGCTCGCCCAGTTGTGGTCGCCGCAGCCAAATACCGCATAATGGACGCCCTCAAGCTCCCCCGGTTTGATTTCTTGAATCCACTGCACAAACTGTCCCGCATTGCTTGGCGGTTTTCCGTTATAGGAAGAGGTCACAATGACAACCGCTCCCTCTTTCGGCAGCTTTCCAATTTGGTCATTCAGAGGTGCCGTCTCCGTCCTTACGCCGTGAAGACTGGCTGTATCAGCAAGTTCCTGGGCGACGCCTTCTGCGGTGCCAGTATCAGAGCCATACAGGACGAGAAGCGGCCGGTTGTTGAGGCCAATGACAGATGCGCCCTTTGTTTCTGTTTTCTCTTTTTGCTTATCAGGCGCGGCCTTTTCAGCTGCCGGGACATCCGCATGAATGGCTTCCTGATGCCTGGTTTGAACCCTAATGTGAAAATCGCCCGGCTTGAGTGTCAAGGTTTGTTTAATATCAAGCTCATAATTTTCATGATCAATCAGCGTGAAATATTTTAAGATCATGCCCAGCACAAGTGTGGCTTCATGAAGGGCAAACTGCATGCCGATACAGGCCCGCTGTCCATTCCCAAAAGGTTTGTACGCATGATGAGGCACTTGGTCCTGGTGTTCAAACCGTTCCGGCCGAAATTCCTCGGCATCCTCTCCCCAAGCGTCCCGATCACGGTGAAGCTGCGGAATCAGCACAGAAATTCTGTCTTTCGTCGTAATCGGGTACTTTCCGCCAATGACTGTGTCTTCCTTTGGATAAAGGCTGAAAGCCGGAGCCGTCGGCCATAAGCGCAGTGATTCATTTAAAATCATCCGTATGTATTTCAGCTCGAGCACTTGTTTATAGGTCGGCGCTGCATCCGTCAGTACCCGGTCAACCTCTTCATATGCCTTTTTCAGTTTGTCAGGATGGTTCAATAAAAAGTAGATCGCAAAGGATAGCAGGCCGCTCGTTGTTTCATGTCCGGCTATCAAAAACGTAATGATTTGAAAACGGATATTTTCATCGTCAAGCTTGTCGCCCGTTTCCGAATCTTCCACATTCAGCATGCGGGCGAGCAAATCTTTTTCATCCTGGTCTCCATTCGACCTGCGCTCCGCTATAATGCTGTCAACTAGCGAAAACATCGTTTGAATATCATGATGAAATTGCCGTTTTGTTCTGACCATGAGTTTATCTTGAACATCGAGCCGCTGCATCTGGTGCATCGCTTCATCAAGCGCCCGCACCATGCTGTTGATAAACGGGTGTGGCGTTTCTCTGTAGTAGCTGTTAAAACGATAGTTAAATCCGCACAGTCCAATGGTGTCGAGCGTCAGCCGGGTCATATCTGCTGGGACATCGACTGCTTCCTTTGGGTTGAGCCTGGCCCATTTTTGAATGAGCTGAACGGCGATATCAACCATTTTCTCATGGTAGTCCTTCATGGCCCGCTGGCTGAACGTCGGCATCAGAATGTTGTGCGCTTTTCTCCAGTTAGGCTCGTGCGTCCAGCTTGTAAACAATCCGTCACCGGAAAACGCGCGAACCTTTTCCAAGGCGCCTTCAATGCTTTTGTCGAACCGCTCTTCATCACAAACCTCTTTCACCAATTCATGGCCGGACACCACAATCGTCGTGCCCGCGGGTGTATGGATTTGAAAAATCGGGCCCTGCTCTTCCGCCAGTTTGATCAGCGACAGTGTTGGTTTGTCCTTATCAATTAAAGGCAGATTTCCGAGCGGCCCAAACGTCTTCGGCTGAGGAATCGGGCTTGCTTTCTTCATCGAACCATTCCTTTCCGTATGAAATGCCTTCTATCTGACTACATTTCCCTTTCATGGCCATGATTATTCTGTTCTCCCAATTGACGCATGATCGCTGTTTTTTCTATACTTGAGAAGCTGTACAATACGTTAATAAGGTGAGTTCATATATGGATTTTGAAATTCGGTTTTTATCCTTTTATGTCATACAGGTGGAAGGCAAAGATGAGCAGGCGAACAAACAGTTCAAGCACTTCCAGACCCTTGATACGGGTGAATTTGAAGAAAGCGAGCTGAAGGACTTTCTCGACGGGGAGCTGAAAAAAATCGTCAAACGGAAAGCAGACCGCCATCCGCAGTCCGAGCAGGTCCCGACGAAAATCGGCCATTTTATCGTCGAGCCCGGCCATGAGCTCGATTCCAACCCAAACTACAACATGTTCAACCGTGCGCGTCTGGCGGAAACAAAAGAAGACTTCAACGAGCTGAGCGAGCAGTTCGTCCGCACGTACCTCGACACGAGCGCGGTTCGCGGCGGCGTGTTCCTCGTTGCTTCAGCCGTACCGAGAAAATACTTTGACGAGTCATTTGTCTTCATTATGAAATGTGATTTTGAGCCGAAGGTCGCCCGCATCTCTGACGCGTCTTCTCTCATTAAAAAAGTCGAAATGGCGATCACGACAAAAAACATGAAAAGCATCCAATACCCGTACATGCCGGAGGAAGGAATGATCGAGGAAGGCGAGCTGAAAATCCACCAGGCCTCGCACGCCCGCTATTTTGAGGACTTTCTGAAATTCGTCGAATACGGAGAATCGATGCCGGAAATCATGAAAACCCAGGTTATGAACATGGTGCAGGAGCACGTCTACGAGACATTCGAAGACAACAGCGAGGAGCTCAAGCAGTTCGAGCAGGACATTGAGATTTGGGAAGCGAGCGAAAAACGGGAAATCCAAGAGCGCCTCGACACCCATCAAGTGATCGAAGCCTCCGCCCAAATCATTGAGCACATGCCCGAGGCCGAGCTGAAAATGAAAGTCGGAGACACCGAGATTAAGGGATTGCTAGCGGATTTTGGCGATTCAATTCATCTCGCAAAAGTGAACGGGCGCTATGTCGCGCTGATTGAAGCCGAGACGATTTCGTTTGAGAAGGGCAGTTCGCCGGTGGAGTTTTATAAGCCTGAGGGGCTGCATGAGGTGATTGAGCGGATACGTAATAAAACAGAGCAAGAATAAAAAAAGTCCAGAAATCACTTTCTGGACTTTTCCTCTTTAATACCTCTCTCTCAACACCGCATAGCACTCCCCAATCAATTCTTCCGCTCCCGGCTCTCCTTTCAGCCCGCGGCGGACGATTTCTGAGGAAAGGTTCTGGACTTTGAGCGCTCGTGGGGCTCTTCTTTTGTAGTACGCCTGAAATGCTGTTTCGTGGCCTTCATGGTTTTTGAGTTCTTCGGCGAGGACGATGGCATCCTCGATCGCCATTGCCGCTCCTTGCGCCAAGGTCGGCGCTCCAGCGTGGGCGGCGTCTCCTCCGATGACGACGCGGCCTTTGTGCCATGGCTCCTGCACGGCGACCTGCTCCAGTTTGTTAAAGATGACAGGATGCTGTTTTGACATGTGCTTTGTGACAAAATCCAGCCCCGGAAAACCAGAAAGAATCTCTTTTACTCTATCAAACCGGGTATCTTCCTCATCCCAGTAATCACTCGTGCAAGGCTGGAGGACGAAGACATAGCCGGCGTGTTCCGCCAATGGAACGACGCCAATTTGTGTATCCCCGCTTCTATACATTAATGTCGCGTCCTCAAATGTAAAATCAGGAAGTTCGATATAAAAGCGCCACGCCCCCATGCCAAGGTACTCTTTTTCTGTTTCCTTTTGCAGCATTCTATCGCGAACAACGGAGTGAATGCCGTCAAAACCCGCCAGAATGTCAGCCTGCAGCTTTTCTCCATCTTCACATACGGCAGTGACCGCTTCAGCTGTTTCTTCATAGGAGACAACCTTTTTCCCCCACTTGATGTCTACACCCGCCGCCTCGGCATGCTTCTTGAGAATGTCATTTAGCGTTTTGCGCAGGATATTATTGCGTCCCGGCAGTGTATCGTCTAAAAAGGATTCGCTGACTGTAAACAGGAGATTCCCCTGTGCATCAAACGTTTTAAACCACTCTGTTTGAAAGCCATGCTTACAGCACTCCTCGAACACGCCCAATTCTTTCAAGACGGCCATTGCGTTTTGCGGCTGAAGAATTCCCGCACCCGTTTTGCGGTTTTCTGAAGCCGCTTCACACAAGGTGACGGAAAACCCTGCTTTACTGAGGGATATGGCTGCTGACAAGCCGCCGATTCCGCCTCCTGCTATCAAAATATGTTTCATATGTAATACCACCTTTTCAGCTTTATATGTAGTTAGGCACCTAACTACATTACCTTACTATGTTGAGTGAAAAGCTGTCAATCCAGGTTGCGTTACGATTTCCGCTCCTTTATAATCGTGTCACTACTAATGTACAGGAGCTCATTGCAATGGAATTAAAACATTTACCGAAATATAAGCATATAACAGAGCACGCCGAGACGTATGCCAATATAGACGCCGGCTCTCTTGAATTGTTTTTATCTCTTTTTGATATCTCTAAAAAAATGAATCATGTGATGGAGCATTACTTCGCAGGCCGCGGGCTGTCAGAAGGAAAATTCAAAATCCTGATGCTGCTCTTTGATGCCAAGGACCATACGTTAAGTCCGACAGAGCTTGCCAACCAATCCAACGTCACGAAAGCAACGATTACAGGCCTGCTGGACGGGCTGGCGAGGGACGGTTTTGTCAGCCGCAGGCACCACACAGAGGATAAACGAAAAATCAGCATTGAACTGACAAAGGAAGGCAAAGAACGGCTGGAGCAATTTCTGCCTGGCCATTTCAGCAAAATCTCCGCGGTGATGGAAAACTACAGCGATGAGGAAAAAGACATGTTCGTGAAGATGCTGGGTGATCTTTTTGAAAGGCTCAGCGTGTTTAAGGACTAAAAAACCCATCTCATCAAATGCACAGGCGCCACACCTGACAAAATGACAGCCGCCCACCTTCACCTGCCTTGTTGTGTATGAAAAAAAGCGCCTATCCAAAGACAGGCGCTTTTTCATTAATCATCACTGCTCAAAATGCCAAAGAAGCGAAGCAGGTTGATGAACAAGTTGATAAAGTCAAGGTACAGCGATAATGCCATTACGGGGATTAAGTCTTCCGTAATGTGGCGGTGTTTGATTTGGTTTAAATCATACAAAATGTAAAGAGAAAAGACGATGGTTCCGATCACGGAATACGCCATCATCGCCGCTGAGTTTAATGGGCTGAAAATGTTGAAAATACCCACCACCATCAGCGCGAGCACCGCTACCAGCAGAAATGACCACAGGAAGGATAAATCCTTCTTCATTTTTGCGCCGATTGTGCCCAAAACAGCAAAAATGACAAATGTAGAGCCAAAAGCTTCAAGCACGACATAGGCGCCGGCGATGGAAGCATAGTGGCTGACGATCGGAAATAAGGTAATGCCGGAAACGAACGCGAATGTATAGACAAACGCATATCCGACCGCTTTTCTTCTGCGCATCCAGAAGGCCAGAATAATCATCGCCACTTCAAGAATAGAAAGCGGCAGCATCAAAGCGACAGGAACAAATTGGCCGATAAAAAGGCCGACAGTCGCGATCAGCAATGTGAAGACAAAGACTGTCAAAATGCGTTGCATGATCGATTGCTTACTCTCGTGAACCGTAGCTTGCATGTCAAAAATCCTCCCAAAAAATGATCTTAAAGGTCTATTATATAAAAACTGGATGAAATATGTATATGTTTTAAGGAGAATTTAATGAAAACAAACCCTTTACGCCCTCACTTCGTTTCTTTCCTTTTCAGCAAAAAACGGTGCTTTTCTATTTTCTCAATTTGGGTCACCTGAGAATCATGAACCGTAATCTGAACGGTGCCGAAATCGAGCGTTTCCAGCGAGCTGATTATCTTTTCAATCACTTCAGGATCAATCGTTGATTTTGAAACCAATAGACCTTCCCCCTGTTCGAATATGTTTTAATTCATAGTATTCTTATAAGAATTATAATATTATGTTTTTTTTGATAAATCAATGGTGATTTCTGTTTGAATGAAAAAGGCATATGATCATCCGACGCCGGACAATCATATGCCTCATTGAACTTTCTATTTGTTTTCTTCCAATTCCTCAACAATACAGCGGACACCCATGTTTTCTAATGCCTGCTTCAGCGTGCCGTACGTTTCATATTCACTGAAATCAAGCCCCAATTGAATTGATGTTTGTGCCACATCTGGACGAATCCCTGAAAAGACAGCTTTGACACCCAGTAAGAAAAGCGTTTTAGACAGGTTGTACAGTTGCTGCGCCACCATGGTATCCACAATCGGAACACCCGAAAGATCAACGACAAGGCTTGTAATTTTTCTCTCGACACAGCGGACTGGCACTGTTTCTAAAATGATCTGGGCCCGTTTTGTATCAATGGAACCGATAAGCGGCAATATCCCGATTCCATCAGCAATGGAAATCACAGGGCAGCCCAGCTCAGAAATCAGTTCCTGCTGAGATGTGAGCCTCATCAGCATAAATTTTTGGTACTGCTCAGAAAACTCAATAATCAGCTTATCGAACGACTGATTCACTATGCGGTTCCATCGGTCGGCATCATCATTGGTGACGATATCTTGATGCTCTTTGATAAACGCAACGACAGCATCCCAGAATGAGATTCTAGAGTTTGATATGGCTTCTACAACCTCATGAACCTGAACATCTTGCTCAACCCTGTTTTTCGCAACGCTCTGCGCCCATTTTGCCATATGTTCTTGAAACTCGGTTTGATCCTCCAGAAATGCGCTTGCGATTGTTATATTGGTAAACGTATGCTGCTCGGTTAAGAGCTTTTTCGTTTCTTCACTTAAATGGCTGGCGGAATATAGCTCTCCTTTCAGCTGACATCGCAAGCTGAACCATTTCTCAGTAATATCCGCAGTGTGGTCTATGATATATTGATATAATAATTGATCGATATTCACGGTCTGTCTCCTTTTTCATAATAGAAGCTCTTTCATTATAAAATGATAAATCGGAATTGTGAATGGGACTAGTGAAAAATCAAATGATTCTGCATTCTGAACACATTCCAATTTCAACCATAGGCGAATACACCAATAAATGCCCGCATGCATAGACTGCAAATGTACAGTTTACAATGAGAAAGGACGTTATCACATGTATTATGTTGATCCTTATATGTTTGCCGGGCATTTTTATGATCCTTGGCCTGCTTTTGAATATGAATACCGCTATCCAAATGGTTACCCATGGTCGGGCATCGGCGGCGGGGCTGTGCCTGGTACTGGCGGCGGATCCGGCCCTGGCATCGGCGGCGGGGCCGGCCCTGGCATTGGCAGCGGGGCTGTGCCTGGCTTCGGCGGCGGGGCCGGCCCTGGTATTGGCAGCGGGGCTGTACCTGGCTTCGGCGGCGGGGCCGGCCCTGGTATTGGCGGCGGGGCTGTGCCTGGCTTCGGCGGCGGGGCCGGCCCTGGTATTGGCGGCGGGGCTGTGCCTGGCTTTGGCGGTGCGCCACAGGGCCCCCCGCCTTCCCAAATACCAGCGAAGCCGCAAAAGCCGCAGGGTGCTCAAGGAGCTGCTTTTTTAGTTGAACCCATCACCATTCGGCCTTGCCTCTTCCGGTTTACCTATGTTTGGTTAACCAACGGCCGCTCATTTTGGTTCTTCCCGATCATTCTTGGCAGAAGATCCGTCGGCGGCTTTTATTGGGATTCTTCACGGCGCCGCTGGGTTTATTTCGCCTTAGACACAAATCTGATAGATGTTGTGAGCTGCTCGTATTAATCGACAATCAGCCGGGTTTTCCGGCTGATTTTTTTATGTTACTTCAGCCGTAAACAGGTTATAGTATCATTATCTTTCAAATTGGAGGTTTTCCTATGATCAAACAAATTGGCACTGTCGCTGTCTATGTTGAGGATCAACAGAAAGCGAAGCAATTTTGGGCGGAGAAGGTTGGCTTTGATATTGCGGCAGACCACCCGATGGGGCCTGAGGCAAGCTGGCTGGAGGTTGCGCCAAAAGGAGCCCAGACCCGTTTAGTGATTTACCCGAAAGCCATGATGAAAGGCTCTGAACAAATGAAGGCTTCTATCGTGTTTGAATGTGAAGACATTTTTGGTACATACGAGAAAATGAAAGCAAACGGTGTAGAATTTCTCGGAGAGCCCAATCAAATGGAGTGGGGCACCTTCGTTCAATTTAAGGACGAAGACGGCAATGTGTTTTTATTGAAAGAATAACGATGCGGCGGCTATGCCGCCATGCGCTTTCTTTGACATTGAGAATGAATTTCATTTACAATCATAATATATGAGAATGATTGGAGAGAGACGATGTTTGTTCAATTGAGAAAAATGACGGTAAAAGAAGGCCATGCAGATCAAGTCATAGAACGTTTCAGCGCTGAAGGAATCATTGAAAAACAAGAAGGCTTAATTGATGTAACAGTGCTTGAGAAAAACGTCCGCCGCGGTGATGAGGAAGTTGTTGTCATGATTCGCTGGGAATCTGAGGATCACTGGAAGCAATGGGAAAAGAGCGATGCGCATATCGCCGGCCATAAAGCGAACAAGGGGAAACCAAAGCCTGACTATCTAATCAGCACTGAAGTGAGCATGTACCACGTAAGAGCTGTTAAACAAGGAACTCACGAATAATAAAAAGAGCTTGCACCTGCTGCAAGCTCTTTTTTGGGTCAAGATGAACTGCTTTCTTCATATGTGACGACATAAAGCGGCTGGTTGGCATGCCATTCCGCGTATAAGATATCCTCAGCCTTTTCAACTCCGTGCTTTTGCAGCGATTGCTTTAGCCATTGTTCATCCACGCCCGCCTCCACCAGGTTGTCAAACACAATCTCCCCATCAAGAATTAACGTAATCGGCAAAGATACGTCCTTAGGCGGAAGGTTCATATCTTTTCTGGTCGGTTTGCCAAAATCAGCCTTCGGGAGCACACTGATCATCCCGTTTGTTTCCAAAATCGCATATTCCACTTCCTGAATCGAAAAACAGCCGGCTTGCCTCAGGAGGCTTTGCAGCTGATTAATATCGAGCTTATTTTTCTTCAGCATCTTGTATTTCAGCTTTCCTTTATGAATCACTATATTCGGTTCGCCTTCCAGAAACTTTCTGGTTCCTTTGAGTTTTTGTGTGATTAATTCAATCAAAAAAATAAGAAGGCCCCATAAAAGAGAAGAAAAAATAATTTCTTTTATCTTGATTTCATGATCATAGACGGCGTTTCCGACCAGTTCTCCTAAAATTAAAGCAGAAATAAAGTCGAACGGCGTAATTTGAGAGAATTGCGTTTTCCCCAGAAATTTTAAAATGATAAATAAAATGCCAAGACCGCAAACTAATTCTATTGCTACATTCAGATAATCTCCCACGTTGATAGCACCTACTTCTTAAAAGCTACTATCATTATGGTCAACTGCACTCTTTCTAAACCGGAACTTCAGATTTCGAAAAAAAAGCGGCCCATCGGCTTTCTTTTTACATCGTTTGGTGCTTTGCCAGCATGTCATGAAATAGCTGCGCTGCATCACTGGGGTCAATCGTGACAAGCGGATCATTGAGGAAGGCCTGTAACGCAAGGCGGCGATCCTTTGTTAAAGCGGCCTCCGCCACTGCCTCCTGATTGGATACGTGCCTGGCCGCCAGCATTTCCACACCCTTCGGCAGCGCTCCGGAACAAATCGGCTGAACACGGTTCCGTGTGATGAATGCGTTTGTTTCGACAATGGCCTGTAAAGGTAGGTTCGAGACTTGCCCTTGATTCGGCATATTGAGATTCGTGACGAGTTCACCCAATCCGAGGAGAGCCGCTATGATGTTCACGCCTTCTTCTCCCGAGGCTTTCCCGGCAGCGCCCTGTTTTTGTACAATTAATCGTTCTGTTTCTTTTCGTTTCTCATCTCTGTCTTGTTTTCTGAAAGATATAGGTGTGAGATGAAATTTCCATGCTTCAGGCTGTTTGAGGTATGGACCGGGAAGAAACTCTGCCAGATGCCTGTCACCCGCAGCAGGGATGGCGCCATACGTTTCAAATAAATCAAATGCAACACGGTGTGCCGAACGAAAGACGCTGTCCCTCCAGCTCTCCCCCTCCAGCTCATATCCCGATTCCCCATAATGTGCGCTGAATTCATGGAATATAGGCAGCAGGTCAATATGGCGGTAAGAGGCTTCTGTGATCCATGTAAAATGGTTAATGCCAAGTACATTGACGCGGATCTCTTCGCGCCGCAGCACCTCCACGCCAAGCCTTTCTGTGACCATTTCCGCCAGCAGCTTTTGCGTTCCGAATACTTCGTGGCAGCAGCCAATCGCTTTGATGCCGGGAAAGACTTTATAGAGGACTCTTGTACAGACAGACATTGGATTTGTATAATTAATCACCCATGATTCGGGTGCATAGTCTCTTATTGCCCGGGCAATTTCCGCAAACATCGGGGCTGCTCTTAAGCCTCTGATGATTCCGCCCGGCCCGACAGTATCACCCACAGATTGATAAATGCCGCAGCGCTCAGGCAGGTGAACATCGATTTCCATGTCATCCAGCGATCCCGGCAAAATGGAAATAATGACGATATCCGCGCCCGATAACGCCTTTTTCAAAGTAGAAACCGCTTCGTACCTCCATCTGCCGTCTCCGCTGTGATTGCCGATCACTTCATTTTTCTGAGCCGCTTCAAAATCAAGATCATAGAGCGCCACCGTGCCTGACATCCGTTCATCGACCGACAGATCACTCATCAGGCTTCTGGCCCAGCCTTGGGATCCCCCGCCGATATAGGCAATTTTAATGTGATCTAACGTACCGATATGAAACACTCCCTTTCTCAGCCTTTTACCGAACCGATCAGCATCCCCTTCGCAAAGTGTTTTTGTAAAAATGGATAGACAGCCAAAATTGGAAGCGTCGCAATGACAATGACAGCGAGTTTTATTCCCTGCTCCGGCGGAACGGTATTTTGCATTGTATCGCCATTGGTCGCCGTTAAATCCGATAAGATTGTGACTTGGCGAAGCACCATTTGCAGCGGCCATTTTGCGCTGTCATTGATATATAAGAGGGCGTGGAAGAAATCATTCCAAATCCCGACCGCATAAAACAGCGCAAAGGTCGCAATGACCGGCTTTGAAAGCGGCAGGGCGATCCGCCAGAAGACGCCGATTTCGGAACAGCCGTCAATTTTAGCTGATTCCTCCAGCTCGCGCGGCAGCTGCTGAAAGAAGTTTTTGATAATAATTAGATTGAACGGATTGATCGCCATCGGCAGAATCAATGCCCAATACGTATCCAAAAGGCCAAGTGATTTCACGACAAGATACGTCGGAATCATGCCGCCGGAAAACAGCATGGAGAAAATCACCAGGTTCAACAGCAAATTCCGTCCCTTCACATGCCGCTTCGCCAGCGGATACGCCATCGTGAAGGTAAAAAACAGCTGCACAGCCGTCCCGACCACGGTGATGAAAATAGATACGCCCATGCTTCGGATGAATGTCGGTGTCGAAAACACGTACTTGTAAGCATCGAGTGTAAAGGTTTCCGGGATTATAAAGAAGCTGCGCTGGGCGAGCTCCGCTTCTGTTGCAAAAGAACCTGCAATAATGTACAAAAACGGCAAAATGGTAATCGCGCCGACGCCGCCGAGAAACAGAATGTTGCAGACGTCAAACACCCGTCCGGCTTTTGTGTTGTGCATCGTGTGAATTTCAGCCATACTCTCCCTCCTCTAAAACAGTCCTTCCTGATCAAACTTTTTCGCAATGTAATTGGCGCCGAAAATCAAGATAATCCCGACAACCGATTTAAACAAACCGACCGCTGTACTGTAGCTATACGCGCCTTGGGTAATCCCCATCATGTACACGTACGTGTCAAAAATGTCAGCCACGCTGCGGTTGAGCGAGTTCGTCATCAAATACACCTGTTCAAAACCGAGATTCAAAAAGCTGCCGATTCTTAAAATCAACAAAACGATAATGGTGCTTCTGATGGCCGGCAGCGTAATGTGCCACATCCGCCTGAACCGGCCCGCACCGTCCATAATGGCGGCTTCATACTGCTCCTGGTCAACCGTCGCCAGCGCGGCCAGAAATAAAATCGTTCCCCAGCCTGTCTCCTTCCAGATGCTTTGCATCACGATCATCGGCCGGAACCAGTCCGCATCCGATAAGAAGGAAATCTGCTCACCTGTCAAACTCATGACCATTTTGTTGATTACACCTGTATCAACAGTAAAGAAAACAAAGGTGATGCTGACCACGATTGTCCATGACACAAAATGGGGCACGTAAATAAAGGTTTGGATGCATCTTTTATACACGGCCTTTCTCAGTTCATTCAAAAGCAAGGCCAAAAAAAGAGGCGCAGGAAAGGCAAACAAAAGATCAAGGCTCGCCAGCATGAGCGTGTTGCGCAGCAGCCTAAAAAAATCCGGATTCATAAAAAAGTCTCTGAAATAATCAAACCCGACCCATTCGCTTTTCCAGAAGCCGAGGTATGGCGAGTAGTCTTTAAATGCGATGAGTACGCCCCACATCGGCAAGTATTTAAAAATCAAAAAATAAAGCAGCCCGGGAATAAGAAGGAGATAAAGCCATTTGTCCCGTTTGAGCGCAGCCATCCAGCTGATGCCTCTACCAGCAGTGAGACCAGGTGAATCTCCCTTCTTCGGCACTGTTTCCATAACTGTTCTCCTTTCGGAATACCGGGGCGCCCGCCGAACGGCAGGCGCATCGGTTTATTTTGACGATTGATACAATTTGTTCAAGTCCCTCATCAGTTCATTACCGCCGCTTTTTTTCCAAAGCTCCACCGCATCCTCGAACCCTTGTTCATCAATTTCTCCTATGATAAATTGCGTCCTCGCGTCGAGAATGATGTTGTCAAGCTGGGCTCCTTTTTGGGTATAGACATCTGATACAAGCGACTCGGCCGGGTTAAAAACAGCGATCTTTTCTCCTTCTGTTATGATGTCCTTGCGATGCTGAAAGAGCTTTGTTTTCTGGTCTTCGATGTAATATTCGCTTTTTGGAATCGACATGCTGAACTGGGCCATACCTTCATGCTCATACAGGAGAGATTTGTTGTTTTTTTCAAGCGAGGTGAATTTACCGTCCTTGAGCTCGTAATTGCGGCCCTCTACCCCGTTGTTCGTGAGAATCTGCGCTTCCTTATCATTCATTTTATCGAGGAAGGACAGCACCTTTTTCAGCTCTTTTTCGGTTTTGACGCTTGATTTTGGGATCGCGATCATGCCTGAATAACCGGATGTCGGGAAAGTGCGCTTGCCTTTTGGCCCTTCTACTGTGCCGACGATATCAATGATATCCTTGTTCGACTCATCCGCTTCTTCCATTGCGCTTTGGATTTGAGACGCTCTGGAGCCTGTATCAACGATGACACCTGCTTTTCCTTTCACAACCGGATCATTCCACTTCGCTGAATCCATGACCGCAAAGTCCTTATTGATCAAGCCTTCATCATACAGCTTTTTAAAAAACTTGAGCGCATCCATGTATTCCTTCGTTGTAAAATCAGGAATCAGCTTTCCGTTTTCAACGCCGTAGCGGTTCGGAGCGCCGAACCAGATTTGCAGAACATCCCATGGGCTTCCGTTTCCAAGTCCCATCCATTTCGGCACGACCATGCCGTACGTATCATCCTTGCCGTTTCCGTCAGGATCTTTTTCCTTAAAGGCTTTCAGCACTTCATAGAAATCATCAAGCGTTTCCGGCATATCCAGACCGACGTTTTCAAGCCAGTCGGTTCTGATGATCATACACGCCCTGATCAGATCCCTCGTTCTGTAGATTCCGTACACCTCACCGTTCACCGAGCTGTTCTTCAAAATCTTTTCATCTGCCTGGCTTAAATTCTTGTAGTCTTTTAAATAAGGAGACAGCTCCCAAAACGCCCCTGCTTTGACAGACTTGATAAAGCCGGCTGACTTATCTTTAATGACAATCACGTTAGGCATCTCCCCTGAAGCCATGACGATGTTGAATTTGTCGTTGTAGGATGAATCCGGCACCCATGTGACCTTAATCTCTTTGCCTGTGTATTTTTCGAGCGCTTTTAATGAAGGGCTCTTTTCACTCGGGCTTTCCGGCGACAAGAGCGGCGCCATAATTTTGATCGTGTCTTTCGAATCGCTTGCTGAACTGGATGTTTCCGAATGGCTGCATCCGGCGATCATCATGGCAGCAAGCGGCAAGGCCATCCATTTTTTTCGCATTCTTATTTTCATGTTGCGTAAGTCCCCCTTTTTTCAATTTGCATTTCCCCTTTGCCCCTCTCAATATAAAGCGCTTACACAAATGCTTGCAATCTTCATTTTTTGCATCATTTCTCCTATGAAATTCAGGCTGTTATCCTTTTTTGCCGGATGTATCTTTTTTTGCAGGGAGGGAATCTCCGATCAATTCCAGCGCTGCTATGACATTTAAACACCATTGGGAGACGGTGTTGGTTGTCACCCACGGGAGCTCCTCCAGCTGTGTCCATGTCTCGATGCGCTCCGGTTTGATCGGAAGCGGCGTATGGCTAAGCTTATCATCAAGCAAAAGGTTCCACGCTTTGGCGGCGAGATGAGGATCTTGTTTTTTTCTCGCGGCGTAGGCTGTCATTCCGGCGGCGAACATTGGCCAGTGAAAATGCCCGTCATGAAGAGCGCCTCCGCTTTTTTTCCGTTTTTCCTCATCACTGAGTGTGTAAAATTCGCCGAATTCACTCAGCATATCCTCCCATTCCCGGTCATCAAGAAGCTCAGCCAGCTCCATCCACACTTGCGGCGCACCGAAGGCAATGATCATGTGATATCCGCCCGCGGTGCCGTCTCCCTTGTGATGAAGCATCGAAGTCTCCGGGTCATATTCAAATGTCGGCCCTGATAATAAGCGGAGCGGCAGCTGCTTCAGACAATTGATGCCTGTTTGGATTTTGTTAAGATATTCGGGGTTTTCGGTCCGCTCCCATTCCGCCAGCCAGTTGGAACAAAACGCAGCCCAGTCCGGTCCGGTTCTGGCGTGAGTCGGGTGTTTGCCTTTCTCGTAAAAAGCGCGCATCGGATTGGTTTTGACGAGGGCATAATCGGCATCCTTCACTTCTGTCAAAAGATCGCCCGTCCGCTCATCTCCCGTCAGATAATAATAGAATTTATAAAGCCCGGCCATGCTGATTCTCGCTTCCTTGCAGCCGCACCCCCAGTGCACCACGTTATGCCGTGAGCCAAGCCCGGCATATTCACCGAGGTGAAAGCTGTCCGTTTCGCTCGTATGGCGGGTCATGGCTTCTGCCATGCGAAAGATATCCTCTCTGCCTGAGCGGAAAAACGCCTGCCACAGCCATAGGGTCGGAACGAGCTCATTGTTTTGCCATGCGTATCCGCCGAGATCATACCGCCACATATGCCGAATCGGATCATACGTATGCATGACATCGCCATAATCCCAAAACCCGTACCATCTGCGCTGCTCTACTTCCTTTTTATAAAATAGAAAGGCGGCGGCGAGCTGCTCCTCCAGCTCTTTTTTGAGTGGATCGGATGTGTCAATGACACTCCAAACCCCCAGCGCCTTTGACTCGTAATAGACGTCCGGCTCGCATACAAGCAGCGGCGGCGCCTGCCATTTGTCAGCGAGCGCATTGAGGACCTCTTCAGACGGCATGTATGAAAAGCATGCCAAGCTGATTTCATTTGTATTGGCAATACCGGTCGGATCAGAACCCATTTCATCAAATCCCTCATACGCGCTGGCTACATGAGTGTTTCCTGTATAATGCCGCAAATCCATCGCTTCTCCGTCCGGGGGCCAAAGCCAGACGGTCATTTTGGGATGGGTGCCGGCAAGACCTGTGATTTCAAGTGCAGACGGATATTTCTCAAAAAAATACCGCAGGCCGAGTGCTAGGCCGCCATTTTCGCCTCCCGCATAGCAGAGCCCCTTCGCCCGGCTGCCATGCAGCATGCTGATCCATGCATAATCTTTTCCTGTCCGTTTTGACAGGCTGTAATGATCGCTGGAATCCTGGACAAGCTTTACATCGTTCCAAACCGCATTCTGTGTGCCATGAGCAAACCATTCATTATGCTCTTCACTTGGGGACAGCGTGTCGCCATTGATTTGGTCTTGATAAAGCGGATATCGTTCATTGAATTTACGTGTGCCAAACAGCTGGGCCGGTTCTTTGTACATCCCTTTCTCTCCCGCAAAACGAAAATGCCGGTTGTACGGCTCTCCTTCCACAAAAAGGTCAAATTCAATGCCGAGCCCCTTAATGAATTCTAGTTTTCCGTTCCTGTCAATCAGCTGCGTGTGTACAAGACCGACCTCAGGCAGCCCGGCATAAAACGTCAATCGGATGACAAACGGCAGCCATTCTTCATTCGTTTTTTGGAGCATGTGCACGCCCTCTATTTTGACCACCGCTTTGACAGGTCCGCTCTTCTCAATCACTGCTCGTTTGATGAGGCTGACAGACGCTTCATGGAAAAGAACCGTTTCGGCCGCCGTCTCTTTTCTCGTTTCTCTTATGGCAATGAGCCTCCCGCCTGCGGCGATCGGCTTTCCGTTGACCTGCAATGATTGAATGAGATCAGAGCCTGTTTTATGGATGCTACAGATGATCGCTCCTGTATCCACTTGGATGTCATGCTCTGACTCATTGATGCTGAGCGTTTCGGCTGGCTGCGTGGCTTCTCCTTTTTGCACTGTAAAGGTTTGATGTTCCTGTCCCGTGAATACCGCTGCATGCTTCGTCCACTTGACGCTCCCGTCCGGCCAATAGGCCGACGGTTCGCTTTGCACATATCGGCTTTCCGCCTTTTCATTTACAAGCGCCAGAGGGTCTCCTTTTCTCAATTCTCCTCTTTTCCATGGCACGCCCCACGTTACACCGCTTGTCACCTTCGGCTGTTCTGATAACCATTTGGTCTTTTTCATCGGTCCTCTCCTTCCATAGAAAAAAGCTGATTCGATGCAAGAATCAGCTGTGATGTTCAAACTGAATCACACGGTATTCGTGCGGTCCGACTGCCAGTCTCCCCGCTTTGGTCAAACGGTTCGTCAACAAATCCGTTCCCGCTTCCGGCAATGTCACGCTCCCGCCTTTTCCATCCATATTCACAACGATCCACACAAGGCCGTTTTCGCCTATACGCGGGGCAACGATCGTGCCGGGTGTCACATCCGATCGGACAGAAATGGCTGCTTCAGCCGCGTAATGCCTGACGAGCGCTTCCAGCATTACATCCCCTTCTTTCCCGGATGGAAGCGAGCCGAGCATGACGATTTTCCCTTTGCCGTGCTTCTGTTCTGCCAGAAAAGCATGGCCTGCTCCCGGTCCTGATTCAACCGTGCCGAGGGTGTTTCCGTTCTTTGTATCAAACACCGCGCTCCACAGCCCGAGCGGCGCCGTGATGCCAAACGCTTTTCCTGTATTCACGTCCTCGTTCATTGGAAAGGTAAACAACGTTTTGATCCCGGCTGTTTTCTCAAGTTCTCCAAGCCCGCAATCGGTATGAATGGTATGTTCGCTTGTGCGTCCTCCTGTCAGCGGACCGGCGATCCAGATGCCGCCCGCTTCAGCGAATGCCGAAGCTTTTGTGATAAAATCCGAAGACAGATACGGCACAAATGGCGTAAACAGCAAGCGGTAGCCGTCCAGCGGAGCACCTTCCGGAATAAGGTCACGGTGAATCCCCGTGTTGAGAATGCGTTCATAAAAATGGGTCACAAGCGTACGGTGATGGAGTCCCCGGTGAGGCTCAGTTTTAATAAATGCTTTTGCTCTGTCAGAGTAAGTCAGCGCCGCCTCAGCTTGAACGGGTTCAGTCGATAGAATAACAGGCTCGATTTCCTTTCTGGCCCGCTCAACCGCCAGCACATTTTGGTAGCCAATGGTGGGTTCGCCCCAGGCACTGAGAACCGAGCCGTGGGAAATCTCGCTGCCCGAACGCTGCTGGCGCCACAGCCAATAGCAAAAGCCCTCGCTTCCTAAGGCGTAAGAAGATACGGCCTCGGCCTGTAAATACCCGTCGGCATGCGGAAAAGCGGAGCTTTCGAGCGAGGCAGCATATGACGGACTCGTTTCCAAAATCCAAAACGGGCGTCCTTGTTTTACATTTCTCCATAAATCACAGTTCAATAAAAAGGCAGAGGCATTTTCCTGTGATGCGTAGGTATCAAAGGAGGCAAAATCGAGATTCCGAAACATCCGCTCATTGTCCACGCTGAACATGACAGATCCGTTATGCGTGATCGGCGCATCCGAATAGCAGCGGATGATTTTGGCCTGTTCATCCGCAAATGAAGCGATCATCTCCATTGAAAACAGCTGATACATGGTGCTTAGAGAGGCGTGATGCAGAAACGGTGCCGGTCCCGGCTGTGGCACCTGCTCAAATGTCTGGTAGGTTTCACTCCACACATCGGTTCCCCATGCCTCGTTTAATCGCTCTATCACACCGTAACGATTTTTGAGCCAGTCGTGCCATAGGCGCAGGCACGTCTCACACATGCATTCAGCCACATGGCATTTAAACTCATTATCGAGCTGCCAGCCAATCAATCCCGGAAGCTGGCCAAGGTCCTTGGCAATGCTTGTGGTGATGATGGCGGCTTTTTTTCGGAAATACGGGTTGTTCGTACAAGCATGCTGACGGGAGCCATGCCCCATGACCTCTCTTTTTTCATTGACATGCATGCGTTCCGGCCGGCCGTGCGACAGCCAAATTGGCGGTGTAGGCGTCGGCGTGCACATGATCGTTTCGATGCCGTTTTCATACAGCCTGGTGATAATCTCTTTGAAAAAACCGACGTCAATTTTTCCTTCCTCCGGCTCCATGACGGACCAGGCAAATTCACCGATCCGCACCACATTAATGCCAGCTTCGCGCATCATGTCAATGTCCTGCTGAATCGTCTCTTCATCCCATAATTCCGGGTAATAGCAAGCGCCGTGATATAGTTTTCTGCTCACATTTTTCACCCTTCTTTGATGATCGATTCTGTCAGTGGCAGGCCGAGCTCCTTTATGCCTTTTGCCACAAGTTTCGCCATTTCATTTGCGCCTTTTTTGGTAAAGTGCGTGTAATCGTTAATCCCTTCTAAAATCATAAAATAGGTGTACACTTTTTCCTCGCCCTTCTCAGAAAAGAAAGCGAGGCTTTTCTCCATTAGATCAATGAGCGGGACATTCTCCTCTTCAGCCGTTTGTTTCATGGCAATGCAATAATCAGGAAAATCGTTCAAAAACTCGCCGTTTTCGTAATGAAAGCGGGCTACGGGGGTGATGAGAAGCGGATGGGCGCCTTTTTCCCGCGCACCTGCGATATACTGCTTTAAATAGTGTTTATAGGTTGTATAGGGCTCGGTGTAGCGCTCCGGCTTATTTTTTGACGCATCGTTATGGCCCATCTGCACAAACAGCCAGTCATCCGGTTCGATCACATCAAGGATTGCCTGAAGCCTGCCCTCTTCCACAAATGTTTTCGAGCTTCTTCCCCCGATCGCCCTGTTGATCACTTGAATATGCTCCGGCAGATGCGAGCCGAGAAACTGCCCCCATCCCCCTTGATTGGTGCTGTCTCCATATGTTTGAACAGTCGAATCGCCGGCAAGATAAATATGATTTGCCATTTTTCATTCCCCCTCGTTTTTTTGTTTAGTACGGCTTCAATCCAGGACAGCTCTTCCCTTGATAAAACCGGTGTGTGGAGCGCTTAAACATTGGTTCGTCCTGCCCGTTGGTTAATCTTCTTGTCGCAGCGTTCAGCCTTTGCTTCGTATCCCTGATTCCACCTATAGTGGCGCCTCCTCTTTGCTGCCCGCTATATACAGGGCGGGCTTCGGCGGTTTTTTCATCCCTGTTCCAAGATAAAAGCCCGTGTGCGGCGGCTGGTTGTAGGCGGTATTCTGCCAAGCGATGCCGAGCCTGTAGACCGGATCGTGCATGAGTGTGTAAAAGCGGTGGCGGGTGAGATGTGTCGTTGTATAGATGCGGAGCGCACTGCTGTCTTCCGTTCTCCATATCACTTCTTCCCGCCAATCTCCAAACAGATTGGCCTGAAGAACCGGGTTTCCTTTCGTGCCGTTGTTGGACAGCACGCCGTACGGCTGAAATATCGTCTTCAGACAGCGGTTTTCAGCATCCCATTTTTCAATCTTTGGCCTGCCGATCGTTCCGTTCCAGTCATGATCAAGCAGTTCTCTGACCAAATCACCGTCCCACCAGATGGCGAAATTGGCTGAGGCAGGCGCTTTGTCGCTGATTTTTTCTCCTTTGCTCGTAAAAAGGCCGTATGACATTCCGTCATTGCCCGGCGGATCAATTCCCCAGACAAGCGACCCTTTGTAGTTTGGATCGATATGAGCCGCCATGCCTCTGCCGACATCTGTCCCGGCATGGACGCCCCATAATATCTCGCCGGTTCCGGCATCTCGCAGTGACAGTCCGTACGGCTTTGTGGCATCCTCATGCACCTGAAACACTTCAAGCCCTTTTCGGGACGGATCCAGATCCCCTACATGCATCGCATCTCCGTGCCCGAGTCCCGTTGTGTACAGGCCGGTACCGTCATGATCGACCGCCATGGCGCCGTAAATGATTTCATCCTTCCCGTCGCCGTCAACATCCGCCACGCTCAAGCTGTGGTTGCCCTGCCCTGCGTACGCTTCATTACCCGGCTGATTGGAATCAAATAGCCAGCGCTTTTTAAGCCTCCCGTTTCTGAAATCGTATGCCACGAGCACCGCTCTCGTATAGTAGCCGCGCGCCATCACGAGGCTCGGCCGTTCCCCATCCAAATAAGCGATTCCGGCGAGAAAACGGTCCATGCGGTTTCCGTAGCGGTCTCCCCAGTCCTCCAGCTTGCCGCGGGGCGGTTCATATTCCACGGTCGTGAGCGCTTCACCTGTTTCTCCTTTAAACACCGTCAAATATTCCGGTCCGGACAGAATCCTTCCCTGTTCATTTCTAAAATCGGCATGTTCATCGCCGATGATGTTTCCTTTCCCGTCTGTTGTGCCGTCGGCTGTTTTCATGGCGATTTCTGCTTTTCCGTCACCGTCCAGGTCATAAACCATAAACTGGGTATAATGCGCGCCCGCTCTGATGTTTCTGCCGAGGTTGATGCGCCACAAAAAGGTGCCGTCCAGTTTATAGGCATCTATGAGAACCTCCCCGGTATATCCGTCATGGGCGTTGTCTTTTGAATTGGACGGGTCCCACTTCAGGATGATTTCATATTCTCCATCCCCGTCCACATCCCCGACACTGGCATCATTGGCGCTGTAGGTGTACGGCTTTCCATCCGGCGTCACACCGCCTTCCGGTTTGTTAAGCGGAACCTCTAGGACATTTTCCCGCCAGACGGGAGCTTCTTTGGAAAGCTTTTCTTCCCGTCCTTTATTGACGGCCGCCACCTGATAAACAGAGTCCGCCGTCCCGTTTTGATCAAGAAAATTGGTGCTGTCCGCGATCGGCTCGCGAGTGATTCGCTTCCCATCCCGATAAAGGTGAAAAGCCGTCGTCTCATGATCTGTTCCCAGAAAACGCCAGCTGACAAACACGCCCTGCTCTGTCTTGACCGCAATTAAGCCTCTGGTCAAGTATTCCATCTGCCTCTTTTTTGGTTTCATTTGATGGGAACGGGCTGCGCGCAGCCCGTTCCTTCCCCCCCCTTTCTGTTAAGGCGTATACATATTCGGTTTTGGCTGTTCCGCCATGCCGTCTCCTAAAAAGAAGCTTGTGTGCGGCGGCTGGTTATACGCGACATTTTGCCAGGCGATGCCAAGCCGGTACACAGGATCGTGCATCAGCGTGTACAGCCTGTGCTCAGTCGGAATGGTCGTGGTGTAAATGCGGAGCGCACTGCTGTCCTCAGTTCGCCACACCACTTCCTCACGCCAGTCACCGAGCAGATCAGCCTGAAGTGCCGGTGTTGCTTTTGTGCCGTTGTTGGCGGCTGCGCCTGACGCAGTCAACACATTTTTCGATACGCCGTTTTGATAATCCCACTTATCGATTCGGTTGCTGTCCAGCTGTTCCCGCAGCAAGTCGCCGTCCCACCAGATGCCGAAGTTGGTCGAGGATGGAACGCTGCTTCCGATTTTGACCCCTTTTGCTGAGTAAAGGGAACCGTTTGCCCACACCTCCTCTCCCGGATAACGCGGGTCGATATCAGCAGCCATCCCGCGGCCTACATCCTTGCCGGCATAAACGCCCCAAAGGATTTTACCGGTTGCTGCATCCCGGAAGGATAAGCCGTATTTTGCATTTTTGTCCTCATGTACTTGAAACACCTCAAGCCCAGGCCGGCTTGGATCAAGATCCCCGGTATGGAGGGCATCTCCGTGGCCTAAGCCCGTCGAGTACATGCCTTTGCCATCTTGATCAACAGCCATTGAGCCAAAAATGATCTCATCTATACCGTCTCCGTCAACATCCGCGATGCTCAGGTTGTGATTCCCCTGTCCGGCAAACGCTTCATTTCCCGACTTCGAAGAATCAAGCGTCCAAAGCTTTGACAGCTTTCCGTCTCTGAAGTTATAGGCGACAAGCATGGTTTTGGCATAATACCCTCTAGTCATGATCAAGCTCGGCCGCTGTCCGTCGAGGTAGGCAATCCCAGCTAGAAACCGGTCCACCCGGTTGCCGTAGCTGTCTCCCCAATCCGACACATTGCCGCGCGCCGGTTCAAAGTTTGCGGTGACAAGCTCTTTCCCGGTTGCACCTTGAAACACAGTGAGATATTCAGGCCCTGAAAGCACACGCCCCTGTTCATTTCTGTAATCAGCATTGGCATTTCCAATCACTTTGCCCGTGCCGTCTTTTGTCCCGTCTGCCGTTTTCATCGCCACTTCCGCCTTTCCGTCACCATCAAGGTCATACACCATAAACTGGGTGTAGTGCGCGCCCGCTCTGATGTTTTTGCCGAGATTGATCCGCCATAATTTCGTTCCGTCCAGTTTATACGCGTCAATCAGCACGTCACCCGTATAGCCATCCTGTGAATTGTCCTTTGAATGAGACGGGTCCCATTTCAGGATCAGCTCGTATTGCCCGTCTCCATCCACATCGCCAACACTTGCGTCATTGGCGCTGTAGGTGTAAGCTTCACCCTTTGGCGTCGTGCCGCCAGCCGGTTTATCCAGCCGGACAGAATGATACGGCTGCGCCCATACGGAGGCTTTTTCAGAAGCCGCCTGTTCGGTTCCGTTTACGATAGCCCGAACCGTATACGCAGAGCCCGCCGATCCGTTTTTATCCACATAGTTCGTGGTTTTGACAGGCGCAGCATTCAGCTTTTGCCCGTCTCTGTACACATTGAACGAAACCGATGCGTTTTCAGTGCCAAGAAACCGCCAGCTGACAAAAATGCCGCTGTCCGTCCTGACCGCCACAAGTCCGCGGTTCAGCGCTTCCATCTGCCGCGCTGCTCCTTCTGCTTTCACAGGAAATAAAGAGGCACCCATCATCAACAAGACCAGCAACGTAACAGCGGTAAACATGCGTTTCCTTCGTGTAATCATCAGACAGCTCCTTCTCTTTTATCTGTAAGCGCTTACTTATATTGGATTTTATGCGCTGTGAGGGCTGTCTTCAATTTCACTTTTTTGCAACTGCCTTTTTGGGACATTGCACTTTTTTGCATGATTGTCATTTTTTTGCTACCCAGCTTGGCGGTGCCGGGCCTCCGTCTTTTGAAATCCTCTGAAAGCAAAAAACATCGACACAAGCCCAAATAAACATGGACCGTAAAATGGGATCAGTCCCGGAAGCGTATACAGCAAATAAAGGACAAATCCGCAGCCCATCAGCATACAGCCCGTCGTCAGAGGCTGCATGGCGCCAAACAGCAGCGCTTGCGGAATATATTTGCGAAGCGGGAGCTGGTAGTGCACATAAAGGGGAAACACATACATCAGCGCATTGATATACAAAAGCCCTGCAAGCAGCGTGCAGCTCGTCACGGTAAAGGACAGCCAATCCGCATTTGCAGAAAAGTAATGATAGTTCGCGGACAATATGAGCAAAAGAGCCGCAAACGCCAATCCGATCGCATTGACCTTGAGAAACTCTTTTTTGTAGGTGGCTAAAAATAATGGAAACACCGGGACATCCTTTTGCCCCATCAGCCATTTCCGTATGACGGCACACATCGCAGCTGTGCTCGGCGCCCATCCGAAAAGGACGCCGCCCAAAAGCGTAAATAACAGCCACAGCCCGTTGAGCCACGCAATTTTCACCACCGCTTCACAGCCTGCATAAAGCGCATCCGTTACCGTCGTCTTCATCTTCTCACCGCTTGATGCACAGCAAAATCTCGATAAGCGGCTTTCATGGGCGCCATCTGCCGGATCCCGATTTTACCTTTTGTTAACACGGGCCCATATGTGCTGCCGTCGTCCATCCACTCAAGAATGGGCAGATCATTGATTGAAAAGTGCACATAGCCTTTGTCTTTAATAAGCTTCATATGATAAGGGGCGTCAGCGTCATCTGGAGAAGGCAGCGGATCGGCTCCCATCGCGGTGAGGTGGAAACCGCGGCTTTTTCTTAAATTGCAGGTGCGGAACGCTCTTTCCTCCGCGTATTTTCTACGGAAATACGACAGATGGAGCGCGTTGATGTCCCCCGAATGATACTCGGGGTATTTTCCCGTTCTTTTCTGGAGACTTGGATCAAACAAATCCTCGCCTCCCATTCCCGCAGCGGAAAAAAACAGCATACACAAGCCCGGCTGCTCCATCGGGAAGAAGTCCCACGTCACAATGATGCCGTCTGGAAAGGTTTCCGGGCACCAATAGACAAAGTGTGCTTCGTCTTGAACATGCGACAGGTGCAAGCGGTGATCGTCAAATGAGATCTGTCCGCCGCCCTCCATCCGCCAGTCCTTCACATCGCTTACTGACCGGAGCGGATTGCGGTACAGGCACGCGCCTTCCTTATACATATTCTTTTCCCTCCCGGCTCACAAGGTGGTCCTTCAGCGGAAGACCGAGCTCTTCAATGCCTTCTGCCACAAGCTTCGCAACCTCCATTGCCCCTTCTTCCGAAAAATGCGTATTGTCCTCAATGCCGTCCGGATAATTCGGATGTTCATTCGGCTGAAACCAAACGAACAATCGCTTCGACTCCTCCGGTCCGTATGCTTCATAGAGCTCCTTTGTTTTTGCAAGCAGATCAATCACGGGCACATCAAGCTCCTTCGCCAGCGCTTTCATCGCATCAGGGTACTCGCCGAGTGTATGCTCAATCCGACCGTATTCGTCAAAGCGGCGGCGCTGCACCGATGTGACGAATACGGGGTGCGCTCCCTTTCCGCGTGCCGTATCTGCAAACAGGGTGAGAAATTGCTGAAACGTGGAGTACGGCTTCGTCCCGCGCGGTTTCTGGTCATTGTGGCCGAATTGAATAAACAAATAATCGCCTTGCGTGATGCGCTCAGCAATCGACTGAAGCCTTCCTTCCTCCACAAAAGAATTGGTGCTCGCCCCTCCTTTGGCGTGATTGCGCACCTTCACATCTTCAGAAAACAATTGCCCGAATACCTGCCCCCACCCCGCCATCGGCGCTTCATGAGGCGGGCAGTCACTCACGGTGGAATCCCCCGCTAAAAACACTTGAATCGGTTTCTCCATCACACGTTCTCTCCTTTCATGGCGTTTCCTGATACATTTGCCTGAAGACACCCGGCGGCATGCCGACCTGTTTTTTAAAAATCCGATTGAAGTAATTGTGACGGTAGCCGACTGCTTCTGACACATCATGAATTTTTTGATTTGTATTCACCAGCAGTTCTTTCGCCTTTTCGATTCTGATGTGGGTCACATAATCGATAAAATTAATGCCGGTCACTTGCTTAAATGCCTTGCTTAACGTATATGAATTCATGCCAAGCGCATCGGCACAGCTTTCCAATGAAATGTCCGCCATATACTGTTTGTGAATCATCGCAATCACACGTTCTACCAGCTGCTTTTGCTGTCTGTTTTTTCTGCCCTCAAGCTTGGAAAGGTAAGGCGTCACCACTACATCCATCAGCCAGGCCGCCGCTTCACCGGGTTCGCGCAGTTCTGAAATGTCAAGAAGCAGATCCCGATGCTGAAGCAGTTCACTCGGATTGAGCCCGGAATGCAGAATATCCTCCTGAATGCGGGAAAACAGCTGAATCAGGGCGGAGTGCACATGCCTGTCTATGGCCGCCTTTTCCGCCAGTTCCTCCATGCATACACGAATCAGTTCCCCGGCATCCTGTTTTCTCTCCAGCCGGATGGCCTGAACAATTTGTTTTTCCAGCTCAAAAGGATAATAGGGGGCTGTTTGCTCATCCTGAAGGCTGTCTGCCTGCAAATCAATCACCTGATTTCGGTTGGCAAACTGCCTGCGTGATTTGCCGCTTTTCACATCTTTAAATAAAGAGGGGATCTCCGTGACGCGCTCCGTCCTCCTGCTCATCGTTCCGGTCAGGCTCAATCCGGTGACATCACCAAATTGGCGTGCAAGCTCCGTTACATACGCCCTCAGATCAGAGCTGTTTGTTTTCATCACTAGCACGGTCACGGAAAGCCGGCCGATATCAAATATGGAGATTTGCAAACAGCTTTTTGCCGCTAGCTCCTCAGCGATATTAGTCAGTGTAAACACAGCGAGCTGTTCATCACCTTCACGGAAGATGCTTTTTTCGCAGCGGAGCCCCGTCACCTGAAGATCAAGGACATGAAACACGTTTCCTCCGATGTTCCACCCAGCCTCCTCCATCCTCGATCTGAGGCTTTCCTCGTTGTCATAGTAAAAATCGCCCTGCAGGAGGTGCTGCAAAAAACTCTTTTTCATGTGGGGTGTCTGCCGCAGGAGCTGCTCTTGAAGCTTCCGGCTTTCAAGGGATAGATCATGCCATCTCTTTTCAATCCACTTGAATTCATCCTGCCCGGATGCCTGCCATGTTTTCTTCTCTCCGCCGGTAAACAGGCCAAGCAAATGCTGAATAGGACGATAGATTTTTTTCGAGGCGTACCACGTCATGCACACGGCTAAGCCGATGCAAATGACAAGCATCACAATGATCACTTTTGATAAAAACACCATCGACGCTGTAATGGCAGAAAGAGGTGCCGCCGAAACAAACGTCCATTGCTGATGCATTCGGTTCATTTCTCCAAAGGAGACGGAATACACCTTGCCGTCCCATTCCATCTGAAAATGGCCTTTCTCAGCAGGCTGTTTTTTTACCTCTTGTAGTAAAGCCTTTTTAAAATCTTTTTCCCCCTCATGAAATAACACCTCTTGATTCTGATCCAAAAGCAGGGCACTGCCATCAGGATAGGGGGACAGACTTTGCAGGATCGATTCCATTTCTTTCGGATCAACCGCCAGCATGACCGCGCCAAACGGTTTCTCCGCCGCGCCCGGAATGAGCTGGATCAGCATCGCTTGATCTCCAGACTGTTTCCAATAAATACTGTTGTCAGAGGCGAGCAGCGAGCGATACTTGCGAAGCGCCTCCTGTTCGGTCAAAGCGCTGTATTCGGGGCTCAGCACAAGAGGCCGGGGGCTGTTCAGAAAGATGGAAGCCTGCTCGATCAGCGGCTGCTGATCCCGTAAAAGAAACAGCCTTTTCGTCAGTTGATAGGAGAACGTAAAGTCTTTCTCCAAATCCCTTTCGGCCAATCCGTTCATCAGCGAAGAATCGTTTGCCATCTGGGTAAGAGCCAGCTCCAATACTCCAAGCTTTTCATCCATCCGGCTGACCTCACGCGCCACCTGTGTTTCATGCGATCTCTGCAGCTCTTTCTCTACCTTGTCGATCGAAAGAAAGTAGATAGCGCCGCCAGTCAGCAATCCAGGAATACAGGCAATCAGCAAAATGAAGACAAAGTTTCTTTTGAAATACGTTCCCTTCCAGCGAGAAACCCGTTCCTTCTGTTGAGGCTGTTTTTTCATCCCTTTCCCCCCGCCGCCGTCTTACTGATACACGCGTTTTTTTGTTCTTAACACATCAGCAAGAAACGTCAGCGCAAGTCCCTGTCCCCATCCTTGTATTCGTTTATAAGGCACCTGCTTGTATCCTTCGGCATTTTTCATGACGGCTGTTCCGGCCGATACCTTGCTGACCCGTCCGTCCTCTTCTACCGCATCCAAAATGGCGCCAAGCGATTTTTGCACATATTTCGTATAGAGCTTCCCGCTCGACAGCAGAGCAGAGGCAATGCCCGCCGATGCCGATACCTCCAGATACGAATCCGGGTCATCCAAAATGGTATGCCACAATCCTGATTCATCCTGAAGCCGGACAAGCGCGCTCAGCTGGTCTCTGAGCGAACCGTCGATGATCATAAAGGAGGGATGCGTCACCTCAATGAGCGGGAGCGCCTTTGCCATCGTGAGTGCTGCCCAGCCGTTCGCCCTGCCCCAGTAAATGCCCGACAGATGATTTTGCGCTTTGTTATCCCAGGCGTGGTAGTACAAATTCGTGACAGGGTCCTGAAGCACGTCTTCATGTCCGTGAAACTGGCGCAGACCGTCTTCAAAATAATCCTCGCGCTCCATCACCCTCCCGATTCTCAGCATAAACAGCCCCGCCATCATCAGCGTATCCGCCCATGCCTGCTCAGGAAACACATATTCTGCTGAATTCACTGTATGCTGAAGGATGCCCTCACCAAAGCGCGGCGCCTTATGCAGCACATATTCCGCCATCTCGCCGGCCGTTTCTAAATATACGTGATCCCCCGTCACTTTATGGAGAAATAAAAGCGTATGCCCAATAGAAACCCCGTTGATCGAAAGCGGGGGAAGCCCATCCTCCAGCTGTTCATCCACCCATGTTTTTAGCAGATTGATATATTCCTCGTTTTCCGTTGCTTCATAAGCCTCCGCCACGCCGTAAAATGCGACGCCGCCCGGCCAATCCCACGCAAAATCCATCTGAAATGTCCGTTTCACGATCCGGTCAATGACGGACGTCACCTTTTCTTCATCAAAGATTAGCTGTGCCATCTGCAACACTCCTTTTTATTTTAATCCTGTCGTACTGATCCCCTGAACGATATATTTCTGAAACAAAAAGAATACGAGAATCACAGGCAATAACGAGACAGCCGACATCGCAAACATCGCGCCCCAGTTCGAAGCTGATTCCGTATCGAGGAAAAGCTTCAGCGCAAGTGAAACTGGATAAAGCTCCGGCTTATTCAAATACAAGAGCGGCTGAATCAGCTCCTCCCACTTCCAATAGAAGGAGAAAATCGCGGACGTCGCAAGCGCCGGGGCAATCAGCGGCAGAATGATCCGCCAAAAGCAGGCAAAGCGCCCGCAGCCGTCGATTCGCGCGGCTTCATCCAGCTCCTCGGGTATCGTCCGGATAAACTGGATCATCAGAAAAATAAAAAACGCATGCCCGAAAAACTGCGGAACAACAATCGGTTTAAAAGAATTCAGCCAGTCTAATTTCGCAAACAAAATGTACTGCGGAATCATCAGCACTTCATGTGGCAGCATTAACGTCCCCATCATGCAGGCGAACCAAAATTTTTTTCCCTTAAACGGAATACGGGCAAATCCATACGCAATGACAGCCGATGACAGGACGGCTCCGATTGTTGACAGCCCGACAATGATCGCCGAGTTCTTAATAAAGGTCAGAAACGGCTGCCCCGCAATCCCCTTCCAGCCTTCAACATAGTTGCTGAGAATAAAAGGATCGGGAATGAGAGAATGAGAGGTTGTAAAAATACTGGCGCTTTCCTTAAACGAGCTGACAAACAGCCAAATGACCGGGTACAGCAATAACACCGCCAGCGAGGCCGTAAAAACATGGAACAGTATGCGCTTGGGCCTGACGCGCCCGGCTTTTTTTCTCTCAAAAACCGGAGCTTCTTTGACAGGCTGGTTGACCGGCTCCATCCGTCATTCCTCCTTTGACTCGTAATGAACCCAATAAGACGATGTTTTAAACAAAATCAGCGTAATCAGCCCGACAATGATAAGCATGACCCACGCCATCGCTGATGCGTAGCCCATTTGAAAATAGTTAAACGCCCGCTGGAACAAATAGAGCGAATACAAAAGCGTCCCGTCAAGCGGCCCGCCCTCGCCCTTCGAGATGATATAGGCAGGTGTAAACGTCATAAAGGCAGAAATCGTCTGCATGACCAGATTGAAGAAAATAATCGGCGTGAGGATCGGAAGCGTGATCTGAAAGAAACGCTGCATCCGATTTGCCCCATCCACGCTGGCCGCTTCCAAATACGAAGACGGGATGTTTTTCAGCCCGGCCAGAAAAATCAGCATTGACGACCCGAACTGCCAGACAGACAGCAGAATCAATGTCCACAGCGCACTTGTCGGGTCCTGATACCAAAGAATTTTTTGATCAATCCCGACAAAAAACAGAAGCGCATTAATGACCCCGTCATTGCCGAAAATATTGCGCCACATAATCGCAACGGCCACGCTCCCGCCGATGATGGAAGGGAGGTAAAAAAGCGTTCTGTACAAGGCCGTTCCTTTGGATGCATTGGTTAAAATGACAGCGATAAAAAGCGCGAAGCCGAGGCGGAGCGGAACCCCGGCAAGCACATACGTAAACGTCACCTTCAGCGACTGCCAATACTTTTCATCACCCGTAAACATTTCCTTGTAGTTGTCGAGCCCGATCCACTTCGGCGCCGTAAACAAGTCATAGCTTGTGAAGGACAGAAACAGGGACGCCCCCATTGGAATCACCGTAAAACAAAGGAACCCGATAATGAACGGAGAAATAAAAGCATATCCCGCCAGATTGTCTTTTCTCATACTCCGGCTTGTTTTCATTGCGTCAGCCCCATTTCCCGTTAATTATTCCTTTCTAAAATTTCATTGGCCTGCTTCCGGAATGTTTTGGCGGCTTTTTCCGGCGATACCTTCTGATACAGAATCTGATCAGACGTATCCTTCAGCAGCTTGATGACCTCCGCACTTCCCACAGGCTCCGGCGGATCGGCTTTGCTGATGTTTTTTGACGCGGTTTCTACATATTCCACGATATTGGCTTCTTCCTCATTCAGCTTCGGTTTAATCGCATCCGCCACCTTGCCGGATACCGGTACTCCCCGCTCGCCTTTGATCAGCATGTTGGCTTCCCTATTGTTGACGAAGAAGTCGATAAACTTTGCGGCCTCTTTTTTATGCTCAGAGCTTTTCGGAATCGAAAACAGCATACTCGGCTTCAGCGTCAGCGCCTTTTCCTTCATTTGCTCCGGCGGCAAATAGAGAGACAGCGGCGAGTCTGTCAGCCGGGCAAAGCCCAAGTATTGATTAGAGTAGTTCCACGTAATGGCTGATTTGCCTTTGACGATAAAGTCGTCCTCCATCCCTTTAATCTGTGCGCTTTCATCAGGCGTTGGAGATGTTTTTGCTTTGACCAGCCTCAGCTGCCTTTTAAAATAATCGACAAACAGCTGATCATCCTGATACGCGAGGCCTGTGCCGTCTTCTTTATAAAAACGCTCACCTTTCGTGCGCAAGTAATACGGGAAGAAAATATCAGGCGGATGCATACCGTTGGAGCCGTAGACACCAGCTTTATCCTGAAGATCATACGCCAGCTTCTCATAATCCTCCCATGTCCAGTTGTCCTGATTGATGGACACACCCGCTTTCTTTAGCAAATTATCATTCGCAATCACAGACAGCACGTTGACGCCTAGCGTAAACCCATAGAGCTTATTGTCAATTTTTCCACCCGACAGCATATTCTCTTCGATTGAACTGACATCAATCGTTCCATCCTTTGTATAAGGCGTTAAATCCTCCAGCTGGTTCTTCTTGCCGTATTGTGCCAAATACGCGGTATCCATTTGAATGATATCAGGAAGCTGGCCAGCGGCAGACATCGGCGCAAGCTTTTTCCAGTAGTCATCCCAGTTCGCAAATTCCGCTTCAATATGGACGTGCGGATTCTTTTTCTCGTAAAGTTCAATCACCTTGGTTGTATAATCATGCCGTGGCTGCCCGCCCCACCATGCGATTCTGAGCGTAATGTCCTCTTTTTTCCCCGATGCCTCTTCCCCTGAAGAACATCCGCTGAATAAAAAGACGCAGACAAGCGATAACAGCACATAACAAACCTTCTTCAAGCCAATCCCCCCTTTAATGTAAGTGCTTACATTTTATTTTAAAGCGTTCAGATGGGGCGAAACACTCAAAAAACAGTGGCGAAAGTAAAAAAAACAGAGATGGCTATCCAGCGGAAGCGCCTCCCTGTTTTCTTCTGAATTCTGACGGTGTCAGACCGGTATATTTTTTAAAAACGAGACTGAAATACTTCGGATTATCGCCAAACCCGATTTCTTCGGCAATTTCTGAAACGCTCACGTCCCTCCTTATTTTCATCTGCTTCATCGCATGCTCAAGCCGCACTCGCGTAACGTATTGGGAAAATTTCTCGCCTGTTTCCTGCTTAAATAATTTCCCGAGATAATCAGGATTCATAAACAGCATATCCTTCGCTGCCCACTTCAAGGATAGATTCGGGTTTCCGAGTTCGTCGGCAACAAGCCTGGTCATTTTTGAAATCACTGCGCTTCCGTGTAAGTCTCCAGATGCTTCGGCTGTGTCACGAAAGAGCTGCCCTGCATTCCGGAGTTCTCCCGCCTGACTGATGGCGATCTGGCGGTCCGCAAAAACGGCCGCCGCCTTATCAGCAGCGCTCTCCTCCACGGCCAGCACGGTCCATTCTCCGCTGCTGCAAACCGCTGTCAGCGCTGGACCGAATGCCTCTCTGGCCGCGGCATCAACAGATTGTTCCCCTTTTAAAATCATGAGGCGAACCTTTTTTTCGGCAAGTGAAGGCGGCGGAGACAGCTGGGCCACACCGGCGATCAACCCCTCCAAGTATTGATCAGCAGCGAAAGAACGAATATGATTGAGTTCATGTTTCAGATGAGAGGTTTTCTTTTTCCGCACCTCATGCTGCTTCAGCTCAGCAATGATTTCCTCCAGCGAGCTGATAATCTGCTGTTCATTACAGGGCTTCAGCAAATAATGCTTTACCCCATATTTCATGGCTTCCTTCGCGTACTCAAACTCTCCAAACCCGGACAGGACGATAAATTGAACCGACGGACTTTCGGCTGACACCTTTTTAATCAGCTCAAGCCCATCCATGCCGGGCATTTTGATATCTGTAATAACAATATGCGGCTGCTTATCTAATATCTTGTCATATGCTTCATTCCCATTCTGCGCTTTGCCGATTAATGAAGCGTCAAGCGCATCCCACTCAATGATTCCTGCCATTCCGTCAAGAATAATCCTCTCATCATCAGCCAGCAATATTTTATACATCACGCCACCTCATTTCGGTACGGTATTGTGATCACAATTCTTGTTCCCTTGTCTTGCCCGCTTTGAATGCGCAAGCCGTACGGCTCTCCGTACGTCAGCCGGATGCGTTCACGGATATTCCAAAGTCCGATTCCTCTTCCGCCCGATGTTTCAAGCATCCGTTCATCCATGCCGGGGCCGTTATCTTCGACCGTAATACAGACACAGTCCTTCATCTTTTGCGCCTGAAGGCGGATGGCGCACGGCCTTGTAAAAGGCTCAAGCGCGTATTGTATCGCATTTTCCGCCAGCGGCTGGAGCGTCAGTTTCGGAATGAGACAATGCTTCACCTCATCGTCAATATCCAACGTGAAGTTCAGGCGCTCCTCAAATCGAAACCGCTGAATGGTCATATAGTGAAGAACGATGTCCGCCTCCTCCTGAATGGTTACGATATCTTTCTTCATATGAATGCTGTTTCGAAGAAGAAAACCGAGTGATTCCACCATTTTTGAGATTTGCTTTTGCTGATTCGCCTTTGCGAGCCAATTGATGGACTCGAGCGTGTTATATAAAAAATGCGGGTTGATCTGGGCTTGCAGTGCCTTCAACTCGGTTTCTTTAATGATGAGCTGTTTCTCCACATTTTCTTCCATAAGCTCATTAATCCGTTTCATCATGACCGTAAAATGGCGGTTCAGCATGCCGGCCTCATCCTGTGTATGTTCCGGCAGAGATAGAGATACACCCGCCTCAATGCCGCCGTGCTGCACCGATTTCATGGCGGACACAAGCTGCTCGATCGGCTCTGTAATGCTGTTGGCAATTTTCCGTCCGAAAAGCAAAACCACACAGAAAAACAGCAGAAAACACGTGCCGATCACCGTTTTCATAAAGGAAATTTTTTCGAACATCTGGTCAAAGGGGATGACATTATAGTAGCTCCAATTTTGATAGGATGATTGAAGGAAAGAAATAAAATACCGTTTGCCATTCTTTTTTATCAAGTCATAACCGGGGTGCTTTAGCGTGTCCTTTGCCGCCTCAGGCGCAAGCACCGAACCATGTGCCGAATACACCAAATGCCCGCCTTGGTCAGCGATCATGATGTCTCCGACTGAATCCCCCCAATCCTTTGGCAAATCACGGATCATCTGTTTCACATTGACTTGGATCAGCACCATGCCCAAGCCGTTTAACCTCAGCTGGTGATAGGATCTGATCTGCCGCGCTGAAATCAGGACAGGATCTGAGCCACCGAGCGTCATCCAAAGATTTCTGCCATTTTTCGCTTTGGCTCGTTTAAACACCTCTTCCTGCTCCTGCTCCAAAAGATCTGAAGAACTGCTTCCGGCTGAATACTCTGAGCCGCGGGCATCGATCAAATGAATGGAATCGATGTACTTTTCATCACTGGCATATCCAGCCAGCTGATCCCAGAGCTCCTGCTTCATTTGATACTGATCGTACGTATCATCGCGATTTTGCATGCTCAGGATGCGCTGAATCTGTTCGTCCGTAATGATTTCATATGACACATCCTCTATTTTCTTCAGCTCGTCTTCGATCCTTTCAGAAGACATCCGCAGCACTTCCGACGACTTGCGGTAAATCTGCTCATCATACACATGAAAGGCGTATTGCACCCCGCTGTATACAAACAGAAAGGACACGGCCATAATCAGTGAAAGGAACACAAACAGCTTATCCTTAATCTTCATCCGCCTGTACCAGCCAGCAATTCTTTTTATCATGCCGCCTTTTCTTTCTCCTGGCGCTGATCCATTGACCGAAACGCTTTAAAGGATAGTTTCATTAAGATCAGGCTAAGTAAACTTCCGCTGAAGAACAGCAGAAACGTGACATGAAGCAGCACGAGAAACAATACACCGACAGCGCCTGCCGCCATGAGAAGCGTCACCGCCGGACGGCTGAAAGCAATCAAAAAGCTGATGCTCAATACCTCTCTGATTTTTACATCAAAATGAGAAAACACCGGGAACACATACAGCACAACAAATGCAAAAATCAAGCTGATGCTCAGGAACACATTGACAAGCACAGGCTGATTCATCTGAGCCACAATCCGCATATCCGCAAACAGAAACAGGCCCGCCGATACAAGGATAAGCCCGAGGAGCTGTGCTGCCTTCCACTCCTTTTGAAACGCTCGAAAAAAGACAGAAAACACCGGGGCATCCGTGTTTCCCTTCGCCCATTCTCTCGCCACCGAAAACATCGCCGCAGTAGCGGGCATCAGCCCAAATACAAGCAGACCTGCAAGGGAAAACAAAATCCAAAGCACATTCAAATAGGCTAATCTCATCACCCATGTACAAAAACGATTCAGCCCATTCGTCACACTGTGTAGCATCAACATCACCTTCCTGTCATAGAAAACGCTTTCAATTTAAAGTAATATGTATTTCTCCTTCCGAAAGAAAATTCCTGCTGCCTGTGAACAATTCGACATGATCCAGAGACAGCAGCCCGTTATCTGTTCCTGTATCGCCAGATAACCTTTTCGATCAAATATCCGGCAATGGCTCCGAAAATGACATTGAATCCAACCATTCCGAGGGCAGCCCCTTCCCAGCCGCGTACATACACGAGGCTGTACCAGATCGCAAACACACCAAGGACGATCAGCCCGGCCAATATCCATTCAGGCCGTCTTCTGTCAGGAAACTTCCTCCGCATCAAAACGGATACGCCAGCGAACAGACAAGCCGTCACAATCCCTATCACAAAAAAATTGGCCACATCGCCTGCCCTCCCTTTTAGAAAAAGACAAAAAAGCCTCCTGCAAAGGACGCTTATTCTGCCGTAATCTCTTTCTCAAATAAATGATATCCGGATGGATCAGCACCCATGAATTCATACCCCATACGCCGATAAAAGGAGTGCAAGGCATCATTATCAGCGACGCAGTCAAGCCGGATCCGTGTTTTTCCCGGAAAGTCAACACCTGTTTCTGCCCAATGAAGAACTCGCGCGCCAAGTCCCTGCCCTGCAAATCGGCGGCTTACTGCGAGGCGGTGCAAATAAATGGACTCCTCATGCCCATCATCACCCCAAAGCGTCCGGTCCCACTCGCTTGGTTCCGGCAGCAGCATTACGACAGCCGCAAGCTCTTCGTCTTTTTTAAACACAAACACATGTCCATTTTCAATGGAACCCGTGATATCATGTGTATCTTGCCCTTCCAGCAGCCCGCTCCATTGAGTAGAGCCCCGATCCCGGAGCCATTCAGCTGTTCGGACGAGCAGCCCGGTAATTGATTCTGCATCCTCATATACGGCCGGACACGCGTAAAATCCATCAGCAATCGTTTCACTCTGAATCTTAAAAGATGACATAAAGGCCTCCCAATCAAAAAGTAAGCTTGCTCACACCTTGATTATAATGCAGACCCAACAGCAAAAACAGACATTTTCTCTGTATGTAAAAGGGGTGCATGAAAGAGAGGCCGATCTGCCCATTAGAAAAACTTCTTTTTATCCCGTTCTTCTTTTAAAATCTCAACTGCTTCTCTGAAGCGCATAGAATGCACGATTTCACGTTCACGCAAAAAACGCAGGGAATCGTTCAAATCAGGATCATCCGATATATCGATCAGCCATTGATACGTCGCCCGCGCTTTTTCCTCTGCCGCAATGTCTTCGTATAAATCGGCAATCGGGTCGCCCTTCGCCTGGATATAGCTTGCCGTAAACGGCACGCCCGCCGCATTGTGATAGAAAAGCGCACTGTCATGATTAGCGTAGTGATCCCCGAGCCCCGCTTCACGCAGCTGCTCCGGCGTGGCATCTTTCGTCAGCTTATAGACCATGGTCGCAATCATTTCCAGATGGGCAAATTCCTCCGTGCCGATATCCGTTAAAAGGCCGATGACCTTATCAGGAATCGTATACCGCTGGTTCAAATACCGGAGAGCCGCGGCCAGCTCGCCGTCCGCTCCGCCATACTGCTCAATCAAATATTTCGCCAGTGTCGGATTGCACGTACTGACCTTGACAGGGTACTGCAGCTTCTTTTCATACACCCACATTCAGGCATTCCTCCTTATACTTGCCACGGCCAAGGCCCTTTACCCCAATCCCAATCCTCGCCCGCGGGGCTGTTGCCGAACTGCAGAAGCGGTCCGTAAGAGGATTCAAATTGCCGTTTTAGGTGCCTCGAATAGCCGGAGTATTGATTGAATTGCTTGAGCGCGTCTTCATCATGAGGATGTGTATTTAAATAAAGGCTCAGCTCAACAAGCACAAAATCAGCTGCTTGTATTTGCTCAAGCTGACGGTAGTATTCGGCATCAATCTTTTTTGCCATGTACGTCTCCCCCTCGATAAGGGTTTTCATAAAAATCATAGAGATCCTTCCAAAGGGTGCCTTTCCTTAAAGCCTCCATTGGCGAAAACTGCTCCATATGCTCAGGCTGAAAGGTCATATAGAGGTTAGGCGGCGTTCGGTAATATTTCTTCCCTATGGGCGGACAGGGATCAAAACGGCTGTGAAAGGGCGTGTATGATTTGACAGGCGTAAACGGCTGCATATCCTTCATTCCGGCTCCTCCTTTCTCAGAAACAATGACCTTAATAGGTATGAGGCAGGGGGCATGATTATGACTGGAAGCTTTAATAAGGGAGCTTGACCTGTTCCTCGATCCCTGCGATACGGAGCGGACCCAGCAGCGTTAAACGTGTTAATTGATTCGCCATAAACAACGGGCTGTACTTCATGCCGTTCTCAAGCCAGGAACAAATCACCCCGATATGGGCGGACGTGATATAGCTGACGAGTATCTCTTTCGGCACCTGCAGCGTGTTCTCTGATTCCTCAATCGAAGAAAGCAATTCCTCGTAAATCCGTTTCTGAACGAACTCCGCCATAAGACTTCTGAATTGCGGCAGACCTCTGTCGCTCAGCATCACTTGGAAGTATTCGGCATGTTCATGGATGTACTCAAACAGCTTTACAAAAGATACAGGCGGATGATCTTCATCAATACTGACCGGTTCGACGACCGGCGCTTCCGGCTTTACCTGCTGGATTAAATCATCGAGAACCTCCGTCATGCTTTGAAACAGAAAATCCTGTTTATCCTGATAATGCAGATAAAAGGTGCCCCGGGTCAGATCCGCTTTTTCGGTAATCTCTTGAATCGTAATCGAATTGGCATCTTTTACTTTCAAAAGGGCAATTAAAGCGTCTCTTAAATATTTGTTTGTTCGTCTGATTCTCGGATCTACTCTATGCTTTTTAGACATTTTTCTCCTCCTTGTCTAACTTCCATTTTCTTCTGGACAAATCATCCTCAGATGTCTACTTCTGCACATTTGAGCGTTCTCTGTTTATTGACCTTTTTCCAAAATCTACTGTACCATGAACGTACATCTTGTACATGATGTAAAGTAATGAACATTATGTTCAATAATTAATTAAACGAAGCTTCGTCGCGTATATTGAGTGCACTCCATCTGAACTCATCAGCATATAGAGAGGAGTCTTTGACATGAATGGAAAAATCGCATTAGAAGAGCATTGGGAATCTCCTGATTTTTCGGCTACAGGAAGCCACAATTTTACTGACGATGAATATTTCAGCGCTGTCCAAAAACGATTGCAGGAATTCGAGAAACGGATTGAAGACATGGATCGAAGCGGCATTCAAACCTCAATTCTCTCATTGACACAGCCTGGTATTGAAGGTATCACAGATCCTGACAGAGCTGTGAAACTCGCAAGGCAAATGAACGATCACGCTGCGGAATTCTTCGTTTCTAAGCATCCTGACCGCTTTAAAGCATTTGCGGCAGTTCCGCTTCAAGATCCTGAAGAAGCCGCGAAGGAACTTGAACGGGCCGTAAACGAGCTCGGCTTTGTAGGTGCCTTGGTCAACGGCTACAGCAACATCGGGGACGAAAACACCGCTCAATATTTGGACGAGCCCCAGGTGCGCCCTTTCTGGGAAAAAGCCGCACAGCTGCAGGTTCCCGTCTATCTGCATCCGCGTATCCCGCTGCCGCATCAGCAGCGCATCTATGAAGGCTACGAGGGCCTCCTCGGTTCAGCGTGGGGCTTTGGTTTTGAAACAGCAACACATGCCATCCGCCTGATGCTCAGCGGCCTTTTCGACGAATACCCTGATTTGACTGTCATCCTCGGCCACTTAGGGGAGGGCCTGCCGTTTACATTGCCGCGGGTTGAACACAGGCTCCGCCATCAGCGTCCTGAAACCCACGGCAGCCATAAGAAAGCGCCAACTGAATACCTCCGCAAAAACTTTTATCTCACAACAAGCGGCGTGTTCAGAACCCAGGCTTTAATTGATACATTGCTGGAGGTCGGCTCAGACCGCATCCTATTCTCTGTCGACTATCCGTACGAAACGATGGAAGAAATCTCTTCTTGGTTTGACCAATGTCCAATCAGTGAAACAGACCGATACAAAATCGGCACTGAAAATGCGGCTAAGCTTTTTCAATTCAATAAATAAAAAGAAGACCTTCGGCATCGCCGAAGGTCTTTCTAGATCAATCAGTCCAAAATAAGGTCAGCGTTTCCAGTATGCAGCATGAGCGGCCGCAAACTCAGTCAGCGAACGGGGTTCTTTTCCCGTCACACGCTTCACTGTATCTGTTACCCGATGTTCCGCACCATGGCTGATTGCTTCATCAAGCTCCGCCATAAAATGGGCATAATCCGCAGGCAAACCTCCTGCCTCCATTTTATGCTGCAGCTCGGAACGAGAAATGCTGACGTGCTCCACCCGGCGTCCCGCCGCAGCTCCGATGATCTCCGCCGCTTCGGCATAGCTCAGCGCCTCGGGACCTGTCAGAATATGATGTGTTTGATGAGGAACATCATCAATCAAAGCCCTGACGGCTGTTTCTGCGATGTCATCAGCATCAATAAACCCAAGTTTTCCTTCACCCGAAGCCGTTATGATGCGCCCCTCGGTTTGAATAGACATGCGATGCTGGACATTGATGAAGTTTTGCATAAAGTAAGAAGGGCGGAGCACCGTCCATTCAGGAAAATCGCGTACTGCCTGATGAAGCTCACCAAACACATGGCCATCCTCAGGGACAACAGACGCACTTTGCATCACGACACGCTTTGCACCGAGACGCTTTGCCTCCTTTAAAAAGGGAAGCACATAAGGGGCCGGGTCAAGCTCACCAACCGGGGCAACAAGATAGATCTGTTTTATCTGTTCCAAAGCTGGCGTGAAACTGGAGACGTCTTTCCAATCAAAATACACATATTCAGCATCAGCAAGCTCACCCTTTTTCCGGCTTGCAATCCGCACCCTGTACCCGAGATCTATTAAACGGCTGGCGATTCGGCTTCCGACTGTGCCGGTCCCGCCAGTGATTAAAATTGGCTGCTGTTTCATCATTTTCCACTCTCCCCTGTTTGCAAAAATGATCCCCCAAACGCCTCTTGTACAACAAGCGGATTCCAATAATCCTTGTAACGCATTATGCGGCCATCATTTGTTTCGATGACACTGATATAGCTTTGGCGATAAGGCAGCCCGGTCTTAATCACATGGCCGTCACATTGAAACTCCGCAATCACCGTATTCGAGTCTGCTGAACGGTACACTGTCGGAGTGGTAAATGAAGAAAGATGGATCTGCTTAGGATAATCCTTAATATAGTTGTAAATGGCCGCTTTTCCTTCTATTCTTTTTGGTGATCCCTCCGGCGCATAAGGAAACTCAAATACAGCATTCTCATCCCAAAGCTCCATCCAGCTCTTCATGTCCTTCTCAAGCATATACGCCATGAACTTTTTCAATGTGCCACATGCCTTTTCAAATTCAGTCGTCAGCATTTATCATCACCTCATGATTTGTTTTTAGACCGTTCAGTCCGAAAAATGCATACATGGGCAAAGAATCCTTTACCACATGTTAATCAAGCACTGATAAACTTACGTCAACATGGTCCTGAAGCCGGTCCATATCAGCCGTCACTTTGGCGACAAACGTCAGAGACAGCCTGCTCTGATTCAAATACCGGGCAAGCGCCAATATATCATTGTCTTCGCCAGTCAATTCTCCTTGTTCCCTCGCTCTTAAAAGTGCTTGATAAAAAGCGTCCTCAAGCTGCTTCGACTGTCCCTCAAAATACCGGGCAAGCTCAGGGTCATGCGGGATTTGTTCAATCGCGCTGTTTATGATGTAGCACGCCTTCGCACGTTCCGGATCTCTCAGGGCATTGACACCCACCTGAAAAATATCACGAATGGCTTCCTTTACCGATCCTAGCGCTTCAAGCCTTTCCATAACAGCAGTGTTTTTCCCGTCAAGATACGATTTCACAGCGGACAAAAACAAATCACGCTTCGTGCCATACGTATCATACAAGCTCTGGCGCGCAATGCCTAAATAAGAGAGCAGATCCTGAAGAGACGTTCCTTCGTAGCCATACTCTCCAAAAACCTCTATCGCTCTGTGAAGAACAAGGGCCGTATCAAATTCTTTATTCCTCCCCAAAAGACGATCACCTCCTGAAACAAATGTTACCAGTTTCCAGACTGATCAGTCAAGAAAGAAGATAAAAAAACACTCTTGAGCTGCAAGAGTGCCTCTTTTTATAATCTCTTTATTTATAGCCGTCTTGTCCCCAATGGCCCATATGGTGGTGATGGTGGCCATAATTACCGTCGTGATGATGATGATCTTTTCCATCATGATGATGGTGATAATAGTGATGATGCCCAACATTCTCATGATGCATGCCGTAGCTCGGATCACCTCCAGTTCCCGGATACCCAGCATATCCGCCGCTCGGATAACCGCCATAGCCCCCGTGTGCGCCATAGCCCGGAAACCCGCTGGCTCCTCCATACATGCCGTGTCCCGGGTAGCCTGCATCTGGCATACCGTATCCCGGATAGCCTGCACCTTGCATGCCATATCCCTGATGGCCAATACCACAGCCCGGATAACCAAAACCGGGTCCGCCATACATATGTCTAATATCAGTCATATTCATCCACTCTCTCCTTCGCATAGGTTACAGTCCAGAGTATGAGAGGATCTTATAGATCGTATGGGCGGCCGCCTAAACCAGCTAAAAAGAAAAAAGCAGACCATGACAGTCTGCTCACTTCTTATTCACCTAAATCAACGTTATGATACACCTGCTGAACATCTTCCAAATCCTCTAATGCATCAATCAATTTTTCAAACTGTTCCTTCGCATCATCCGGAAGCGTTACTTCGCTTTGCGCAAGCATGGTCAGCTCCGCTACAGTAAATTCCTCAACGCCCGCGTTTTTAAACGCCTCCTGCACCGCATGGAATTGATCAGGCTCAGCATATACGATCACGCTGTCATCCTCCTCTAAAATGTCACGGACGTCGACATCCGCTTCCATCAGGATTTCAAGCGCTTCATCAGCTGTTTTGCCTTCTACACCGATTACAGCCGTTGCGTCAAACATGTAAGCAACAGATCCGCTCACACCCATGTTTCCGCCGTTTTTCCCGAACGCCGCCCGCACTTCCGGCGCCGTGCGGTTTACATTATTCGTCAACGCATCAACGATAATCATTGATCCGTTCGGCCCGAAGCCCTCATAACGAAGCTCATCGTAATTCTCTTCCGCTCCGCCCTTCGCCTTCTCGATCGCACGTTCAATGATATTTTTCGGCACGCTGTAAGTCTTCGCGCGCTCAAGCACAACCTTCAGCGCCTGGTTGGATTCCGGATCAGGCTCGCCCTGCTTCGCCGCCACATAAATCTCACGGCCAAACTTCGCATAAATCCGACTCGTATTCGCGTCCTTAGACGCCTTCTTCTCTTTAATATTGTTCCACTTACGGCCCATGATGCTCCACTCTCTTTCATATATATCAATCTGTATATTGTGATTCACTTTATCCATTATACCTCAAATGGTTTGGTTGTTTCGAGTGTCTTGCGTTAGAAATAGAAGGAATGCCGCAGAGTTAAAGGCCATCCAGCTTCCGTAAAGCAAGAAAAAAAGCCCTAGCTAAGGGCTTTTTTCTCCTGATCACTCATGAGATGATGAGAGGAATGATCGAGATACGTCGTGTTTCGATCTGTTGATTCCTTAAATCCGCCGGACTTTGTCAGGAATGGAAACGACATGCTTCCGAAAACTAGCGTAACAGCAAGGCACATCATCACTTTTTTCTTAATAAGCATATAAACACTCTCCTTTTAACATATCTTCCTGGGCTTTCAACACTTTCCGATAAAACGCAGCAGCGTGCTCAAAACGACAGCGGCTTTCAAAAACTGCGGCAGCGCTGCGGGCACATGCCTCAATGTAAGCGTACAGATTCTTTTTTTCGAAATAGGCTAGCATTTCAAGGATTTTGGTTTCATCAGCTCTCTCTTTGTAGACGGCCTGCAAGAACAGATACAATTCTTTATAAAGTTTGTGAGAACCCGCATTTGGATATGTTCCCATATGTTCTAATCCTTCCTCTATGAACTGAAACGCCTTTTGTGTTTGGCCTGCTTTACATAATGTCCAGCTTAATCCAAACAAGACGTTCGGAAGCAAATCAGGAACTTTCTCTCTGCTTACCTTCGCCGCTTTTTGGAAATGTTCTACAGCCTTATGATCGTCTCCTGATCTGTCATAGCTGTTCGCGATGTTCAACAGAGAAATGGCGATAAACCGGTCATTTTGAATGTCCATGGCCAATTCCAGCGCCTTTTCTAAATGCGGGAGCGCTTTATCATAATGTTTGAAATCATCATAGTTGCCGGCGATCACAAACAAGCTTTGTATGGTTCTAATGCTGTATAGGGGATGGTTTTGATAAATGTCTAAGGCTTGAAGAATATGATGCATCGACACATGGGTTTGCTTCATGTGATAATACGCTTCTGCCACTTTAAAATGGAATTCCGCTTTCTCAATTTCATCTGACACAAACGGCAGTTCTTTCTCCGCCTCGCGATAATACCCGATCGCTTCCACATATTCTTTCTGATCAAATTCATACATGCCGCGGAAAAACAAAGAGTAGTATTTCAAAAGGCCTGTGAGTTTTTTCTGAGGAGTTTCAATCGTTTCCAAAAGCTCTGTCACTGTAGGGCGATTCCCGTATGTTTGTCCCGGCTCCAAATAATCCAGCATCAGCTGGTGCCGAAAACACATCAGAGAATAATAGATCAGCAAATCCTGGTCCTCTTCCATCTGCTGAATGTCCTGCTCCACCTCCGCTTTCAGAACCTCAGCATCCGGAACACTGAACTGGCGAATCATTTTATACCATTCATTAATCTTAACACCTACACGCGAAGACGGTATGGCTTGACTCAACGGCTTCCCTCCTTCTCTATGAGATATGTCATATTCTATCAATCCCAAATTTTGAAAACAATACGGAAGGAAGAAATTGTTTTTTCATCCTGTCAATTTGTTTTTTTTCGCAAAAAAGACCCTTTACGCAAGGGTCCATGTCAATCTTATTTCATATAGTATTCACTTATTGTCAACCACAACAAAATCCTGAACCTTCACCCGTTCCTCAGGCAAATCAAACTGATAAAGCATCTTCTTAGAATGGATATCAAACACACCTACATACCCGCCGATGCCCTTTTTATGCTCTTCCTGGGCGACAATATACAATAGATTCCCCTTAAACTCCGCTTCCATATAAGGGAAATTCAAATTATATGAATGAAAAGAAAATTCCTTCCCATACTCCAGCAAGTTCGCCTCCCCCTCTTTGTCTTCGTACGTCACGTAAAAACTGCCGCTTTCTCTGTCATAGTATACGGTATCAGCGTATTCAAGATCATCAGGATACGGAATATATGTCGTTTTCCATGTCCCTTTTTCAATCACAGTCAATTTATGATCCGAGCTCGCGACAATAAATTCCTCCGATTCTGCGAATTGATCAGCGTATGAGGCTAAACTCAGGGTCTTAATGATTTCCTCTGTTTTTCTGTCAATCACGTAAATAGCCATGCCTTGAATGATATAAATATAGTTCTCATCACTGGCCCCCATCGTGACAAGCGAAGGCAAGGCAAGGCTATATTCCTTTTTCGTTTTTCTGTCGTTTATGTGGATCTCATTTCCCGTCGTATCAACATTATAGGCCTTAACAGACACATCCTTCCCCTCATACCAAAACGCAAATGGATCTGACAGCGGATGCTCTCTGATCGCATCCTTCTCCAGCGTGTAGTAAAAAGGCTCGTGTTCCGCCAATAATACAAGGCCTGTGGATTTGTATGACTTCATTTGAATATAAGGAACATCCGCCACCTTGAATGTACGCCTGTTAAACCGTTCGCCTGTTGAGGTTGAGAGCAACGTGCTTTCTTTTATGAGAGGATTGGAGTAAATAAAGAAGATGCGGTCTTCTTCGGGGTGGATAGCGGAAGATTGGACAGGAATACTGTCTTTATTGCGTAACTGAACAAACAGTATGATGCATACCATTAACCCTAATAAACCAAATGTAATCCATTTTTTCTTCATCACCATGCTCCTTAAAAAATAATATAGAATACAAACTTCCCAACAATGTGTAGCGACAATACATTTCGACCATGTTTCTGCCAATCCCTCCACGAATAAAGACACATGCCAAATGACTCATTTTTCCACCAAAACACGTTCTCACCCCCACCCCCATCCCGCCCCGTGGTAAAATTTTGATATTGAGCGAACAAAAGAAGGGAAATGGTCATGAAAGTATTTGAAGCGAAAACACTGCTTTCGGAAGCGACAGACCGTGCAAAAGAGTACAAAGAACTAAGAACGCAAATGGTAAATTTGAGAAAAGCATTAAAAAGCGTCGCTGATCTCAGTGACAGCGAATTCTCAGGAAAAGGCGCCAGCAACATCAAAGCCTTCTACCACGACCACATCGGCGTCACCGACCAATGGATCGACTACATCGACATGAAAATCGCATTTTTCAACAGCATCGCCGGAGCCGCCGAGGACAAAGGCCTCTCTGACGCATACATCGAAGAATCCTTCCTGGAGCATGAACTGGAAAATGCGCACAAAAAATCGAAATCCATCATGTCTGAACAGAAAAAAGCGATGAAAGATATCTTAAACGATATCGACGACATCCTCCCGCTCGACTTGTTTTCAACAGAAACCTTCAAAGACGAGCTGGCTGATGCCAACGACAAACGCAAAAAAACACTGAAAAATTTGGACGCCTTGGACGAAGACCTGGAGACAGAATACGCCCTGTCAGAACCAAACGAACAATTCATTAAGTCCGACTTCCAAAAGCTCCAAGAAGCAACGGGCAAAGGCAAAAACGCAACACCCATCCACTACAACGCAAAAGCGTACCGTGAGAGTGACATACATAAGAAAAAAGGCGACATTGAAAAGCGGACTGAGGCTTACTTGAAGATTAAGAAAGAGGAAGCGAAGGAACGCGAGATTGAAAAATTAAAAGAAAGACTGAAAAACTACGATTATGCGGATGCCGATGAATTCTACGAAATGGCAAAAACGATCGGCTATGAAAATCTGACAGCAGAACAACAGAGATACTTCACCCAAATCGAAAACACGCGTGAACTTGAAGCAGGCTTCAAAGGGGTTGCCGTCGGCCTTTATGATTCCGGTAAAGACGCGGTCGTAGGACTATGGGATATGGTCACAGATCCGGGCGGAACTGTTGAAGCCATTACAGGGGCTGTGGCTCACCCGATCAAAACGTATGAAGCCATTTCAGCGGCAATTGAAGAATCATACCAAAAAGACATGGTAAATGGTGACACCTACTCAAGAGCAAGATGGGTGTCATATGCGGTTGGCACTGTTGTCACATCAATTGTCGGCACAAAAGGCGTAGGAGCCGTCTCTAAAACAGGCACAGCTGCCAAAGTGACGGCCAAAGTCAAAACAGCAGCAAGCAAATCTGCAACAGCCCAAAAAGCCATAACAGTCTCAAAACAAACCGTTGATCACATCAAACAAAAAGTAAACACAGGCATTGAAGTATCAAAAAAACACGTCAAAACCATGTTAAATCAAATCGGAGATCTCACACTTGCGGATATTCTCCCTTATCATCCCCGTCACGATTTAGTGCCGGCAGGCGTTCCTTACAACGCAGTCAACGGGGTCACGCTTAAAGAAGGACTGCAAAAATTCGCCAAGGTCATGCTTCCGAAACCGTACGGAACGTCATCAAGCGGAAGACGAACTCCAGCGCCACATGTTCCGCCGGTAACCGTCAAATACGGCGAGCATTTCGCAAGATGGAGCAGAAAGAAAGTACTGAAGCCTAATATCATCTACAAAACAAAAGAAGGCTACACGTACACGACTGACAACTATGGTAGAATTACAAGTGTCAAAGCAGACTTGCAGCTGGGAGAAGCAAAACGAAACCAATATGCACAGACGAATGCTGGAAAGCCCCAAGACCGAAAGCCTGACGATGACGGAGGCCATTTAATCGCCACCCAATTCAAAGGCTCAGGCCAGTTCGACAATATCGTGCCGATGAATTCTCAGATTAATAGGAGCGGTGGGAAATGGTATGAGATGGAGCAGGAGTGGGCAAAGGCTCTTAAAGAAGAACCTCCCGAAACAGTTAGTGTGCAAATAGAAAATGTATATCAAGGCGATTCATTGAGACCAACTTTATTTAAAGTAAAGTATAAAGTTGGTGACGGCAGATATAAAAATATGACAATAAGAAACCAAGCAGGAGGTTGATATTATGGAGACAGAAAAAATGGGCCAATTATATCAAAAAATAGCAGAACAAATTAATGAAATGATTCCAGCAGAATGGAATAAAGTTGCTCTATACGCAGAGATTTTAGACGATTCTAGAGAAGTATACTTTTTCTTTAACACAAAAAATAGTGAAGAGTTCATTTATTCGCATGACATTCCGGAACATTATCAAGTAAGTGAACAAATTTATGATGACCTGTTAATCGAACTACAAGATTTATTTGATGAACTAAGAGATGAATGGAAAGCGAATAACTCAGATGTCTGGACTAACCTTACACTCAAGCTAGAGCATACCGGAAAGTTTTCAATTGACTATAATTATGATGATGTTATTGCTTCAGATCTAAACGGTACTCAACGTCAAATAGTTTGGGAATATAAACATTTAGGTTTGGCTCCTACTGGTAAGAAAAACAGGGAGTTCTTGGAACACTATCTCAATTCGGAAGAAGAATAAGCAATGGTCAAAAATAGTTCAGCTCTTCACTGCTGGGCTATTTTTTATAACTAGGAGGATTTCTCGACGACTGAGGTGAAAAGATTGGAAACTAAAAAAATGCAAGATTTGTATCAGCTTATTGGACAGAAATTAAATGACATCATACCTTGTGAATGGACAAAAATTTATCTTTATGCAGAAGTATTAGATGACTCTTCTATGGTTCTCTTTCACTTCAAGACACCAGAAAAACATCAACTTATTTATTCACAAGATATACCTGACCAATACAACGTAAGTATAGATGTCTTCGAAACTTTATTTTAAGGAATTAAGAATTGAGCACAAAAAGAATAATGATCAGGTTTGGTAGACTAAACTTACATTAACATTGGAGAGCAATGGTCAATTCCAACTTGATTATAATGATGATGATATTTTGGTATCTGAGCTAGAGGGGTATCAAAGAATTGCATTATGGGAGTACAAAATTCTTGGTGTTTTGCCTGAAGACGAGGATGATAAAGAATTTTTAATTAGCTACCTGAATCAAAATTTGAAATAGTTCTTGAAAACTGGAGGTTAGCATGGAAACAGAAAAATGGGTGAATTATATCAACAAATAGCGAAGCATTAACGAAATCATTCCTTCCGAATGGGAAAAAGTCATTCTTTATGCAGAAATAATCGACGATTCTTCTGTTCAATCCTCCGCAAAGTGAGGATTATATATATTCAAATAATATTCCTGAACAATTTCGTGTTAGTGAGGATGTTTATGATGAATTATTATCACAATTACTTGACTCATTTTAGAAATTACGAGATGAGTTCACAGAAAATAACCAGGATGTCTTGACCAACTATCAACTTAACACTTCAGCTAGAGATGAATGGAAAATTCTCAATAAAATACGATTATGAGAATGTTTCCAATCTCAATACACAATATCTCAGCGGAAAGCAATTTGGGTTTATGAACACTTAGAAACCCACCCTAAGAGAAACTCGATAAAAACTTTTTTAGAACAGTACTATAGTCTAAAAATTGATTTTAAATACACGGACTCCATTCTAAATTATAGGTAACCCAAAAGTATTGTTTTTAAAAAACTTTGTTTCCATTAACAACCAAAAAAGGCAACACCCCCCCAAGGGTTAGTTACCTTCTCTAAGTTCAAGCACAGCCACACACTCCACATGATTCGTATGCGGAAACATATCCACAGGCTGCACTTCGCGCGTCGCATACCCGCCATCCTCAAGCACCCGCAGGTCTCTCGCAAGCGTCCCAGGATTACAGGACACGTACACCACCCGCTTCGGTTTCATCTCCACAATCGTCCGCAGGAGGGCTTCGTCGCAGCCTTTTCTTGGCGGGTCTACAACTAGCGTATCGGCCGTGATGCCTTCTTCATACCATTTTGGAATCACGGTTTCCGCTTCACCGACCGCGAACTCTGCGTTTGTGATGCCGTTGAGCTCGGCGTTGCGTTTCGCATCCTCAATTGCCTCCGGTACAATTTCTACTCCGTACACTTTTTTCGCTTGCTTTGCCAGGAAGAGAGAAATCGTTCCGATGCCGCAGTAGGCGTCGATGACGGTTTCTTCCCCTTGAAGCTCTGCGTACTCCAGCGCTTTGTCGTAGAGCACTTTTGTTTGCTCCGGGTTGACCTGATAAAACGATCTGGCGGAGATGGCGAATTTGACGTCTCCGATGAGGTCGTAGATGTATTCTTCGCCCCAGATGACGTTTGTTTCGTTCCCGAAGATGACGTTTGTTTTGTTCGGGTTGATGTTTTGCACGATGGATTTGACGTGCGGGAATTGCGCTGTGATGTCTTCGATGATCTTCGCTTTGTGCGGGAAGTCGATTGTTCTTGTGATGAAGACGATCATCATTTCACCTGTAACCACGCCGTATCTGACCATGATATGGCGGAGCCAGCCTTTGTGGCGTTCTTCGTTGTACGCTTTGACACCGTATTTGGCGCATATGTCTTTGACGGCTTGAACGGCTTCGTCGTTTTTGGATTGCTGGATCAGGCAGGCGCTCATGTCGATGATGTCATGGCTTCTTTGCTGATAGAATCCGGCGACGAGTCCGCCTTCCCGTTCTCCTACCGGCACCTGCGCCTTGTTTCTGTAATTCCACGGGTCTTCCATGCCGAGAGTCGGGTGCACGGTGACGTTTGACAGGTCCAGCTTGCCGATCCGTTCTAAGACGTCTTTGACTTGTTTCTGTTTAAACAAGAGCTGGCCTTCGTAGGTCATGTGCTGAAGCTGGCAGCCTCCGCATTGTTTGTAAATCGGACACGGGGCGTTGGTTCTGTGCGGGCTCTCTTCCTTCAGCTCAATCAGGCGGCCGAAGGCGAAGCCTTTTTTGACACGTGTGACTTTGATTTGGGCTTTTTCCTCCGGCAGGGCGTTCGGCACGAAGATCGGGAAGCCTTGGACCTTTGCGACGCCCGCTCCTTCATGTGTCAAATCCTCAAATGTCACATCGTAGTATTCGTTTTTTTCTACTGGGGGTTTCATTTTCAACTATAATCACCTCTAGTTTTAAGCGAAAGAAAAACTTGGCCTGTACAAGCCAAGTTTTTAGTCATCCAGCTGTTCCGCTTTCTCCTTCGGCATGACGACGTGAATGTGTCGATACAGATTCACGAATTCGCCCGGCAGCATGCCGCCGTACTCGCCGTCCAGGTTCAGCTGCATCTTTTCTGATACATTGACTTTCACGCGGTTCGCTTTTGTATAAATAATGTGCTGGTCGTTGATGTGTTCGCCGCGGAGCGCCATCGTGGCGACCCTGATAAATTCAGCAAGGTTTGCTTTCTTTAGTATCATCAAATCAAACATGCCGTCATTCAAACTGGAATCCGGCGCGAGCTTTTCGAACCCGCCGACGGAGTTTGTCAACGTGACCAAAAACAGCATGATTTCACCTTGAAACAGCTTGCCGTCATATTCAATCTCGACTTCTGTCGGACGAAGTGAAGGCAGCATTTCCATTCCCTTTAAATAATAAGCAAGCTGGCCGAGCATCGTTTTGAGTTTGCTTGGCACATCGTACGTCAGCTCCGTCAGACGGCCTCCGCCGGCGATATTGATAAAATACTGGCCGTTCACCTGTCCGATATCAATCGGGCGGGCAACGCCGTTAATGACCGTATCTGCCGCTTTTAAAATATCCTCGCGCGGAATATTGAGCGCTCTGGCGAAGTCGTTCGTTGTGCCGACAGGAATCACACCGAGTGTCGGACGGTTGTCTAAAGGCGCAAGCCCGTTGACGACCTCGTTGATCGTTCCGTCTCCGCCCGCTGCAACGATCAAGTCAAACTCACGCAATGCCGCTTCCTTGGCGGCGTGCGTTGCGTCTCCTGCGCATGTCGTGGCATGGGTGGAGGTTTCATAGCCGGCTTGTTCAAATTTTTGCAGGACCTGGGCAAGATGCTTTTTAAAGATCTCCCGTCCTGAAGTCGGATTGTATATTATGCGTGCACGTTTCATTATCTCATCATCCTACTTAAGAGTATCCGATCCATTTTTACACTAACAACCTTTAATTATACTATGAGTTAAAAAAATCGCAACAAAATGTACATAATCTTACAGGTGAAAACGCACAAAAGCTCAAAACTGATTCTTGTTTTGAGCTTTTGTCATCCTTAACATTCTTTCAGCTTGATTGAAAACCTTTGTAGTCTAGGAAGGGGGAGCATTGGAGCGGAGCGAATGTAGAATTCGTGAGCACCGACGCGCAGACCTGACAACGAATGCGAGGGTTTTTCAACAAGCTGAAAGCCTCAGCAGAGCTGAGGCTTTTTGTTTTTTACTCTTCTTCTGTTCCCGGTTTTTTCTTGCGGAACTTCGCCAATACTTCATATACGATTGGCACGATCAGGAGCGTCAGAAGCGTTGAACTGATTAAACCGCCGATAACCGTTACGCCGAGTCCTTTTGAAATGACCTGGCTTCCGCCTTCGAAGCCGAGTGCTAATGGAATCAAGGCGCCGATTGTCGCAATGGCTGTCATCAGGATCGGACGGAGACGTGTAGAGCCGGCTTCCAGGAGTGCTTCTCTCGTAGACAGTCCTTCCGCTTCCTTATGGATGACGCGGTCAATTAAGACAATCGCATTCGTGACAACGATACCGATCAGCATGAGCATACCGATCATTGCGTTCAGACTGATCGTTTCACCTGATACATAAAGTCCAACCAGGGCACCGATGACCGTGAACGGCAATGAGAACAGGATCGCAAATGGCGCTAGTGCCCCGCCGAATGTAATGACGAGCACGAGGTAAACGATCGCTATTGCTGCCAGCATCGCTAAACCAAGCTTCGTGAAGGAATCAGCGATATCTGCTGATACGCCGCCTGTGTCAATCGATACGTTATCAGGCAGGTCAAGCTTATCGATTTTCTTCTGAACATCAACTGATACAGCTGTCACGTTGTCAGATGTCACTTCACCTGTGACATCCGCATAGACTTTTCCGTCACGTTTTGACACAGTATCAGATGTTGATCCTTCTTTTACTTTGGCCACATCGCCGATTTTGACTTCCTGGCCAGTCGCAGAAGTGATCTTTTTGTTCTCTAAATCTTTGACACTCTTATACTCGTCTTTTTCTGTCTTAATGTTCACATCAAGCTCTTTGCCGTCTTTTTTCACGGTTGTGAGCGGTTCTTGTGATGTTTGTGACATTAAGGCTTGAGAAATTTGAGACGCAGTTAAACCGAGCTTGCTTAACTTTTCTTGGTCAGCGACAAATGTGTACTCATCATATGTGCTGGAAAGGCCTGAGTTTACATTTTTCAGATCCTTTTCATCTTTCATGATTTTTTCAATGTCTTTGACCGTGTCTTTAATGTCGTTTTCAGAATCGCCATACACATAGTATGTTAATTCGTTGTTATTGCCTGAAGAGCTGAAGTCCTGTGACTTCCATTCTCCGCGGTCAGATTGCTTTTGGATTTCCTTCAGCACGTTGTCTTTTTCTTTATCAAAATCAGGCGTGTCGCTTTCATATTTGATATAGAATAACGCACCGTTTGAATCTCCCCCGGCAAGCGGGCTGCCAGAGCCTAAGGAATACTGAACTGTATCGACATGCTTGCGGTCAAGCAGGATTTTTTCCGCTTTTTCAGCTTCAGCTTCGGCTTCTTTTTTCGTTTCACCCGGTTCTGGGCTGTATGTGAGCTGCATCGTTTTCTCTTCCTCGGACGGCAGGTAGCTGGCACCGATTAACGGCACGAGGAACAAGCTTCCAAGGAGCATCAGAACAGCGACGATAGACGTGATCCACTTGTGGCTCAGCGCCCAGTTCAATACTTTTTTATAGATATTTGCAAGTCTGCCAGGTTTATGTTCTTTCGCTTTGACCGGCGCGCCCGATAATGATTTTTTGAACAGGCTGTGTGCGAGCATCGGCACAAGCGTGATCGAAATCAACAGGGATGCGGCAAGCGCAAATACGATCGTTAAGGCAAATGGAATAAATAATTCACCGATTTGTCCGCCTACAAGTGCGAGCGGCAGGAATACCGCAATTGTCACAATCGTTGATGACATGATCGGTTTAAACATTTCCTTCGTCGCTTCACGAACCAAGGCTTTTCCGCGGAGCGGCTCATCTTTGAGTCTCATGCGGCGGTAAATGTTCTCGATCACAACGATGGAATCATCGACCACACGTCCGATGGCCACGGTCATTGCCCCGAGCGTCATGATATTCAATGTGATATCAAGCTGCTGCAGCACAAGGAGTGCGATCAGCAATGATAATGGGATTGAAACTACCGAAATTAATGTTGATTTGATATCTCTTAAGAATAAGAGAATAATCACAATCGCAAAAATCGCGCCGAAAATGGCTTTGCTTAACATCGTGTCAACTGACTGTGTGATCGGCTCTGCCATATCGAGAGTTGCACTGTAGTCGAAGCCTTTATGGTCTTCTTTAAACTTCTTCAGTTCAGCTTTGACATCGTCAGCCACCTCTACCGTATTCGCATCGTTTGCTTTGACGATGTTAATGCCGATGCTGTCTTTGCCATTTGTGCGTGAAACAGATTCAGCTTTTTTCACATCTTTTATTGTGGCAATATCAGAAAGCTTAACCGTCGGCACACCTGTGCTTGCACTTTGCTGCGCCTGTGCTGCCGCTTGCGCGCTTTGGGCTGCTTGTGCACTCTGCGCCGCCGCTTGAGATGCCGCACCGCTGCCTGCACTTGAAGCAGATGCCGTCGGGATTCTCATATTCTTCAAATCTTTAATTGTTTCAATATCGCCGCTGACGACGACAGATTTTTCTTCATTTCCGAATGTGTACAATCCAAGCGGAGTTGTCACATCTGAACCTTGAATCACTTGCTTGACTGTATCTTCATCAAGGCCGTATTCTTTCAGTTTGTCTTCTTTGAAAGAGAATTCAACCTCTTCCACCTGCTGGCCTGAAACTTGGACTGAAGCAACGCCTTCTATGCCTTCAAGCTTAGAAACGAGGCTGTCTTCCACTTGTTTTGTCAGCTCTTGCAGATTCTCTTTATCACTGGACACGCTAAGCGTCAGAATCGGGAAGGAATTCAAGCTGTAGCGTGAAATCTCCGGATCCTTCGCGTCCTCAGGCAGGCTGACGTTTTCTAATGCTTCAGCCGCTTCTGTTTTCGCTTTGTCCATATCTTTCTCATAGTCATATTCAATCATGACCGACGATGCATTTTCATAGGACGTCGACGTCACAACGCTGACTCCGTCCAAATTCTGCACCGCTTGTTCAACCGGTTTGGTCACCTCATCAGCCACTTGGCTTGGCGTCGCGCCCGGATATGTCGTGCTGATCGTCAAGTAAGGCATATTCACATCAGGAATGGATTCTTGCTTCATATTCATACCCGCATACAAGCCGGCTGCCGTTACAATAATCGTCATCAGCCATACGGCGAATTTGTTTTTCAGAACGAAATTAATAACGTGATTCATCATATCCTCCATTACAATTTTTATTGACTGACTGGTCATTCTATATAATACTAAACGTTATAACGCAACAACGTCAACTCATATACCAGAAAATTTTACTAAATTTTTCAAGGATTAAGGGGAAGCACGTCATGAATGAAAAAAAAGAGAGAATCATAAAAACCAGCATTCATTTATTTGCGAAAAAAGGATTCGCTGCTACGACGATCCAGGAAATCGCCAGTGAATGCGGCATCTCCAAGGGCGCTTTTTATTTGCACTTTAAATCGAAGGAAGCGCTGCTGTTATCTGCTTGTGAATATTACATTGGCATGTCTATGACAAAAATGAAGAAGATAGAAGAAGATCTCGCCGGAAAACCGCCTAAGGAAGTATTGAAAAAGCAAATTGGCGCTCAATTTAATGATTTCCGTGATCATAAAGATTTTATCGTTCTTTTGCTTACCGAAAATATCATTCCGGAAAATCAAGAAATCAAGCAATACTTTTACAAAGTAACCATGGAGACGGATAAACTGTACCGGAACGCCTTGCTGGCGTCCTATGGCGAAGGAATCGAGCGGTACGTCGCAGACCTCTCCATCATGGCAAGAGGCATTGTGCATTCCTATATGAATGTGATGGTTTTTAACGGAGAGCTCAACATCGATGCAGAAGAGATCTCGGCCTTTATCATTGAGAGACTGGATGATCTTGTACAGGGGCTGAGCCGTTCATCCCTCAATCCGATTGTGCCTAAAGACATTTTCAGCCCGATGCCTGCGGGGAAAGACCAGCTGCTTAAGGACATTCAGAAAGTGAAAGAAAACAGCACGCTTACTGAGGATATCATCGTGTCGCTGGATGTCATTGAGGAAGAACTGACTCAGGATAAACCGCGCAAGCCGATTATTAAAGGCATGCTCTCGAATTTAACCGGAACCAATGACGAAAAAATTGAAAAGCTTCGGGCTCTGATTTCTGTCTTTATCTCAATTTAACCAAAAAAAGCAGCCGCTGCGGGCTGCTTTTTTCTTATCGTTTTTTAATTTCTTCAAGCAGGATTTTGTTGACCATCGGCGGGTTGGCTTGTCCTTTGGACGCTTTCATAATTTGTCCGACAAGGAAGCCGATCGCACGGTCTTTCCCGTTTTTAAAGTCTTCGATGGATTGTGGATTGTTGTCAAGCGCCTCTGTGACAAGCTTCAGAAGCACGCCTTCATCAGAAATCTGAACGAGGCCTTTTTCTTTCACAATCTTCTCAGCGTCGCCGCCTTTTTCAATCAATTCCTTGAACACTTTCTTCGCGATCTTAGAAGAAATGGTTCCTTTTTCTATCAATTTGATCATGCCGGCAAGGCCTTCAGGTGTCAGCGCAACATCAGCAAGCTCTTTTTGTTCTGCATTTAAGTAAGCTGACACTTCACCCATTAGCCAGTTAGATGCTTGTTTGGCTTCAGCGCCTTTTTGAACGGTTTCTTCGAAGAAATCAGCCATTTCTTTTGTCAGCGTCAGAACCATCGCATCATATGCAGGCAAGCCGAGCTCTTCGATATAGCGCTTGCGGCGCTCATCCGGAAGCTCAGGAATGCTTGCTCTTACGCGTTCCTTCCATTCGTCGTCAATGTAAAGCTCGACGAGGTCTGGCTCAGGGAAGTAACGGTAGTCGTCAGATCCCTCTTTGACACGCATGAGAATGGTTTTCTTCGTTGCTTCATCATAACGGCGCGTTTCCTGCTGGATAACGCCGCCGGAGAGAAGAACCTGCTCCTGGCGTTTTTCTTCATGCTCAAGGCCTTTTTGAACAAACGCAAAGGAGTTCAAGTTTTTCAATTCTGTTTTTGTGCCGAATTCCTCTTGGCCGATCGGACGAAGAGAAATATTGGCGTCACAGCGAAGTGAGCCTTCTTCCATTTTACAGTCAGAAACGCCTGTATATTGGATGATGGATTTCAGCTTTTCAAGATACGCGTACGCTTCTTCCGGCGTGCGGATATCCGGCTCTGATACGATCTCAACAAGCGGCGTTCCTTGGCGGTTGAAGTCAACAAGAGAATAGCCGTCGCCTGTGTGTGTCAGTTTTCCGGCATCTTCTTCAAGGTGAAGGCGTGTGATGCCGATACGTTTTGTTTTTCCGCCGACTTCAATTTCGATCCAGCCGTTTTCGCCGATTGGCTTATCAAATTGAGAAATCTGATACGCTTTCGGGTTGTCCGGATAGAAATAGTTTTTGCGGTCAAACTTCGTATCTGTTGCGATTTCACAGTTGAGCGCCATAGCCGCTTTCATTGCGAATTCAACAGCTTCTTTATTCAGAACAGGCAGGACGCCCGGATATCCGAGGTCAATGACGCTAGTCTGCGTGTTCGCCTCCGCGCCGAATGGCGTTGGAGAGCTTGAGAAAATTTTAGATTTTGTTTTTAACTCAACGTGGACTTCAAGTCCGATTACCGTTTCAAAGTTCAATTCTTTTCACCCCTTACAGTTCAGGTTTTGCTTTATGATGGTCTGTCGCTTGTTCAAATGCATGAGCAACACGGTATACAGTGCTTTCATCAAAGTGTTTTCCGATGATTTGCAGGCCGAGCGGAAGTCCGTCAGCAAATCCGCATGGCACGCTGATTCCCGGTACGCCGGCAAGGTTGACCGGAATCGTCAAGATATCGTTCGCATACATCGTGAGCGGATCTTTCGTGTTTTCACCGATTTTAAATGCAGGTGTCGGTGTAGTCGGTCCGACAATGACATCATACTTCTCAAATACGTCTTCAAAGTCCTTCTTAATCAACGTACGCACTTTTTGCGCTTTTTTGTAGTATGCATCGTAGTAGCCTGAGCTTAAAGCGAACGTTCCGAGCATAATGCGGCGTTTCACTTCATTTCCGAAACCTTCAGCGCGCGTTTGCTTATAAAGATCGATCAGGTTGTCCGCGTTGTCCGTGCGGTAACCGTAGCGGATGCCGTCAAAGCGTGCAAGGTTGGCTGACGCTTCAGAAGATGACAGCAGGTAATATGTTGCAAGCGCATATTTGCTGTGCGGAAGAGATACTTCTTCCCATGTAGCGCCGAGGCCTTCAAGAACTTTCAGCGCGGCAAGAACAGATTCTCTCGCTTCTTTGCCGACACCTTCACCAAGGTATTCTTTCGGAACTGCGATTTTCAGTCCTTTGATATCGCCAGTTAATGAAGAAAGATAATCAGGCACGTCCACATTTGCGCTTGTAGAGTCCATTTTGTCTACGCCGGAAATCGCTTGTAGCAAGAATGCGTTGTCCTCAACTGTACGTGTAATCGGCCCAATTTGGTCTAATGAAGACGCAAATGCGACCAGCCCGTAACGGGATACGCGTCCGTATGTAGGTTTCAATCCGACAACGCCGCAGAAGGATGCAGGCTGACGGATGGAACCGCCTGTGTCAGATCCAAGAGAAAACGGAACTTCTCCCGCAGCAACCGCAGCCGCTGATCCGCCGCTTGAACCGCCGGGAACTGTATCCAAGTTCCAAGGGTTTTTCGTCAGCTTGTAGGCTGAGTTTTCCGTAGATGATCCCATGGCGAATTCGTCCATGTTCAGTTTTCCGATTGTAACTGCTTCAGCATCTTGAAGGCGCTGAACCACAGTAGCGTCGTAAATCGGATCAAAGTTTTCGAGAATTTTGCTGGAGCATGTCGTGCGCAGCCCTTTTGTTACGATATTATCTTTTACGCCGATCGGCATACCGAAGAGAAGGCCGTGCTCAGAGCGGCCGTCAACCGCCTCATCAAGCTCCTTCGCGTACGCGCGCGCTCTTTCTTCATCTAATGCCAAAAAGGCTTGTACCTTATCATCAACCGCTTGAATGCGTTTATAAGATTCGTCAACCAGATCAGAAATCTTAATCTCTTTTTTATGTATGAGCTGTTTTAATTCTGTGATTTTGTGATCAAATAATGACATTCTTGTGTCCCTCCTTTAGTCCAGAATTGATGGCACACGAATATAGCCGTCTTTATGGTCAGGCGCATTTTTCATGACATCCTCAACCGGAAGGCCTTTACCCGCTTCATCTTCTCTCATGACATTTTTCATTTTCAGCACGTGAGTTGTAGGCTCCACATTGTCTGTGTTAACCTCATTAAGCTCCTCGGCAAATGAAATGATGCTGTCGAGCTGTTCAGTGAACATTTTTGCTTCTTCTTCCGTAATTGCAAGTCTTGCAAGGTGCGCAACGTGCTTTACTTCTTCTATTGAAATTCGTGACATATGATCCACCTCCACATATTTCTCCGTTAAGTCATATAATACTGATCATATCAAAAACAAGCCCTTTAAAGCAACAAATCGCCTTAGGACAGGCCTGTGTTTTCGAGACAATACCCTATATATTTTATACTAAAAAGAGGCAAAGGAGAAACGAAATATTTTTCTGAAAATTTTTACTTTAATTATTTTTTGAAAGCGTTTTACTTCTTATTCCCTTCTAGGTTAGCAGCGGTATTTCCCGCTAATGATCCATGTTTCATCGCTTGAATGGCTGGGAATACTTTGTTAGGTTAAGTTACCAAGTGCACCCGCAGAAAAATTTCTCTCGGTTTGCACTTGCGCCAGGCTGCTTAACTGGCACCATCAATTTGAGAGGTGATGCAACATTATTAGAAATGAAGAGAGGGTAAAACGTGAGTATTGAAATTATTATATCGTTAGGAATTTACTTTATTGCCATGCTGTTAATCGGCTGGTATGCATTTAAGAAAACCACTGACATCAACGATTACATGCTTGGCGGAAGAGGTCTCGGACCGTTTGTCACTGCTTTGTCTGCCGGCGCGGCGGATATGAGCGGATGGATGCTGATGGGTGTTCCCGGCGCGATGTTTGCGACAGGGCTGTCCACCTTATGGCTTGCTTTAGGGCTTACAATCGGGGCGTACTCAAACTACTTGCTGCTGGCTCCAAGACTGCGAGCTTATACGGAAGCGGCGGATGATGCGATTACAATTCCTGATTTCTTTGATAAACGATTCCAGCATTCTTCATCACTGCTGAAAATCGTATCTGCTTTGGTTATCATGATCTTTTTCACATTATATACCTCTTCGGGTATGGTATCTGGCGGACGGCTGTTTGAATCTGCTTTTGGCGCGGATTACAAATTAGGCTTGTTTCTGACTACCGCAGTAGTCGTGTTATATACACTGTTTGGCGGTTTCCTTGCTGTCAGTCTGACTGACTTCGTGCAGGGTGCGATCATGTTTGCAGCACTAGTGCTTGTGCCGATCGTTGCTTTTACCCACGTGGGCGGCGTTGCTCCGACTTTCCATGAAATCAGCTCTGTTAACCCACACTTATTGGATATCTTTAAAGGCGCGAGCGTCATTAGCATTATTTCCTATTTAGCCTGGGGCTTGGGCTACTACGGCCAGCCTCATATTATCGTCCGATTTATGGCGATTAAAAACATTAAAGATTTAAAGCCTGCACGCAGAATCGGCATGAGCTGGATGATCATTTCAGTTCTCGGTTCCGTGCTGACAGGTTTGATCGGTGTTGCTTATGCCCATAAATTCGGAGTTGCTGTAAAAGATCCGGAGATGATATTCATTATCTTCTCTAAAATCTTGTTTCACCCTTTAATTACAGGATTCCTATTGTCAGCTATTTTAGCTGCGATCATGAGTTCCATCTCCTCACAGCTCTTGGTAACAGCAAGTGCTGTGACAGAGGATTTATACCGGACGTATTTCAGACGAAAGGCTTCCGATAAAGAATTGGTCATGATCGGGCGTCTGTCTGTATTAGTGATTGCCGTTATCGCGGTTCTCTTATCATTGAATCCGAGCAGCACCATTCTTGATTTAGTCGGATATGCTTGGGCCGGCTTCGGTTCAGCTTTCGGTCCTGCGATTCTGCTCAGCCTCTATTGGAAGCGGATGAACGAATGGGGCGCGCTTGCTGCGATGATTGTCGGGGCTGCGACCGTGTTGATCTGGATTACAACCGGCCTGGCAAAATCAACCGGCGTGTACGAAATCATCCCTGGGTTTATTCTCAGTATGATTGCCGGCATCATTGTCAGCATGATCACTAAACGTCCTGCAAAAGCCTCTTACCGATTATTCGGTGTTATGGAGAAGCTGTTAAAGCGCAAAAAGTAATTAATAAGCCATCAAGCACCGCTTGGTGGCTTTTGTGCCCTTGTTTTGCTATAAATACTGTGAGAAAATCATATTTATTTAAAAACACCTTAGAGAAGGGGGAATTTGCTGTTGAGCTGGTATATTGATCCTGATATTTTATTAAAATTGGGCATTGCCACGTTGATTGGCATGGTCATTGGGCTGGAGCGCGAGCTGAAAAATAAGCCGCTCGGATTAAAAACCTGCATCGTTATCGCCGTCAGCTCATGCATGCTGACGATCGTCAGCATTAATGCGGCATATCATTTCCCTAAATACTACCGCATCATGATGGACCCGCTGCGTCTGCCGGCACAAATCATTTCCGGCGTCGGATTTATCGGAGCTGGTGTCATCCTGCGGAAAAGCAACGATGTCATTTCCGGCCTGACGACTTCGGCGATGATCTGGGGGGCTGCGGGGCTCGGGCTGGCAACAGGAGCCGGATTTTATAAGGAAGCATTTGCCAGTCTTCTGTTCATCCTGATCAGCGTGGAATTTCTGCCATGGGTAGTCAGAAAGATCGGCCCTGACCGCCTGCAGGAAAAAGACATCCGCATCAGAATGTCGCTTTCTGATAAAGACAAAATGACAGAGATTTTAAAAGAAATGAAAAGAAGAGATATCAAAGCACACTCCGTCCGAATCGATGATCTGGGCGAAAAGGATTTTCCAATTATGGAAGTGAAGGTCCGCGTCCATAAAAACAGATATACAACCGATGTCTACTATGACATTAAAGACATTGAAGGCGTAGTCGGCGTGAAGTGTGATACATTATAAAAGCCAATGGGATTGAACCCCATTGGCTTTTTTCTATCTAACCAGTGAAGAAAAATCAAATGCTGTAATCGGTGCGCCATGTTCTATATCTCTTCTGAAACCGGCCAGCATTTCTTTTTCCTCTTCTCCTATTGTGTTAAGATCAAACATCTGATGCAGCAACCCGTAAATCAGCATGTGGCGAAGGCGGAGGAAATCAGGTATCCACAACAGCCACTCAGGATCAAGATCATTTTCCTCCCGATACCCTTTCATAAAGTGCGTCATAAATTCTTTTGTAAACGCAGCTTTATCTTCATATGGAACAACCGGATACCACAGCACATTGTAAAGAAGAATGCTGATATCGTTAATGTACCAATTGTAGCCGATATCATCAAAATCAAATGCTGTAATTTTGCCATGGTCCCAATGAAAATTGCCATGATGCAGATCCGCGTGCACCAAGCCGTAGCTGTCCGGGTTCTTCGGCAGCCGCCGCAATTTATTCATCAGCAAATCAACTTGCTGAAACACCTTTTCCTGATCTTCAGGAACATACTTTCTCAGCTTTAATTGCTCCTCTTCATCCCATTCCTGTCTTTTAAAAGCGGGATTGCTTAGTGTATAGCTTTTTGTGAGGCTGTGCAAGCTCCCTGTGTACCTGCCAAGCTTATAAAATAGTGTTTCATTCCAGTCCGATTCATTCACTTTTTGTCCCGGTGCTTTCTCATACACTCTCAATAAAAATGCCCCGCCGTTTCCGTCGGGCACCTCTTCAACCTTTTTCCCGCTCAGCGACAGGAGCGGTTTGGCAACTGACATTCCGCCTTCTGCCAGGTGACGGAGCCAATCCATCTCTCCCATAATGTAATCAGAAGATCTCCGAATCGTATGGGTGATCTTTAAAATATAAGAGTAATTGTCTTTCATACATTCATATACATAGTTTTCCGCATCAGCCAGAAAACGAACCTGATTTTTTGCAAAACCATATCTCTCTGCAGCCTCTGCCAAAACCTGGTCTTCACGAAATATGTCTTTGATTTCTTTATGCATAACTAACTCCCTTTCTTCGCTATCGATTTGAAATGGATTATTTTCACACGAGTGCCAGCATCAACATACCTCCCTTTGTTTTGTGTTTCGGCAGAAGCGAAATTGTTTTTCCTTTTCCTGTTAATTGTAACATAAAAAACCCTTGTGCCAATATGGCACAAGGGTTCTGCTTTGTTTATCAGTCATAAATGTGGACAGTCGGTTCTTTATCTCCGGCATTGCGGATAATGACCGCTTCCTGCCCGTCTGAGGACGTGATATTGACTTCAACATCAACTGAGCTCTTGGAGTAGTAGTCCATCACTTCACCCGTTAAGAACTGGGTAAACGCGACGACTTCACTTTTTCCGTAGAATTGCATTGGAATGTCAATCTTCATTTTCGTCATTTCATTATTTTCATATAGCGCTGTACCTACAACACCTGTATAGTTCGGGAAATACTCTTCAATTGAGTTTTTAAACCGCTTAAAGACCTCGGTGTCATCCGGGTATTTTTCCGCTGTGGCTGTATCCGCCGGGTAGAATACATACTTTTCATTTATGTCATCCCAGTTTGAGATATCCGTGGAACCAGCCTTGACTTCTGTTTTGGCGATGAAGTTCCCAGGCACAATCGAAGTTTTTGACGCCTGCTTGTAGAGTGCGACCGTAATTGGCACATTCTTCAGGTTGTCTTTTTTACGGAGACGGTTAATGACCTCCTGTGCGATTTTTTCTCCCTGCTGGCGGAGCGTGCTGTCCTTAATCTCCACTTCTTTTTGAGGGTCGCCTGTTTTTTCACGATAGTAATACACGGAGTTTAACGCCAATCCGATCATCACGCCGCCAAGCTGGATGGAATTCTTGTCTTTTCTGACTAAATAATCGTGCTCCAGCATGGAAGCTAAATAAACCGGGCTGCTTTCGTTCTTTTCTTCTGTTGAGCCGGAGCTCGGGAGCGCCGGGTTCAAGCCTTCATTTTTGAAGTTTTTATCTTCTTTTTCGGCTTTTTTCAGATCAGAGCCTGTTTTTTTCCGTGCCAGCCAGCTTAATACTGTATCTTCATCTAAATATTGCCCTTCTTGGAACAGATAATCGTCAGTCGAGAAGGAGTCCTGGGCAAGACGCATCAGCCCTGTTTCGAACTCATCAATGTCCAATCTTGTATTCAGCTGTTCCGTTGTCAAGCCGCGCGCTTTTCCCGCCTTAAACGGCAGCACCATTTTATAATAGGAATCAGAGATATTATATTTCGGGACAATCGCTTTTTCTGACGATTTCGCCGTCTTTTGCGTAATCTCTTCCTCCTTCTCCCCCCCAAAACCTGACGAGCAGGCAGACAGCATTAACACTGCCGCCGTTGCCGCCAATGCCAACGTCTTTTTCAATAGAAAACACTCCTCTTATTTCTTTAGCTCTCCCATTAACTGTTCTTCATTCCACACTTCAATGTTCAGCTCTTGTGCTTTTGCCAGCTTGCTTCCCGCCGCTTCTCCGGCGATGACCAAGTCTGTGTTTTTGCTGACGCTTCCAGTCAGCTTTCCGCCGAGCGCTTCGATCTGCGCTTTGGCTTCGTTTCTTGACAGTTCTTCCAGCTTTCCTGTCAGAACAATTGTTTTACCGGCAAAGTAAGAATCGCTGTCCTCTGCTTTTACTTTTTTCGGGCCCTTGTAGAGTGTGTTTACGCCCAGCTCCTGCAGTTCATCCAGGAGTTCCAGCATTTCTTCTTTATGAAAATAAGTAATGACCGCGTCAGCCATTTTTTCACCGATTTCATCTACCGCGAGAAGCTCCTCTTTAGAGGCTTTTTTCAGGTTCTCCAGGCTTTCAAAATGCATGGCAAGCGTCTTTGCAGCCTTTGATCCGATAAAGCGAATGCCGAGTCCGAACAGCAGGCGCTCTATCGAATTTTCTTTTGATTTTTGGATGGAGCTGATCAGGTTTTCAGTGGACTTTTCGCCCATGCGTTCAAGCTGGATGACCTGTTCCTTTGTCAGTTTATATAAATCTGCCACATTGCGGACAAGATTCTCCTCGAACAGCTGTGTGATGACTCGTTCACCAAGCCCGTCAATGTTCATGGCATTGCGGGAAACAAAATGGATCAGCCCTTCCCGGATTTGCGCCGGGCATTCAGGGTTAATGCAGCGCAGCGCCACTTCTCCTTCAATACGGACGAGTTCACTGCCGCATTCAGGACATTCCGTCGGCATACTGAATTCCTTTTCTTCCCCTGTGCGCTGTTCAACGAGGACGTTCACGACTTCCGGAATGATATCGCCCGCTTTTTTGACGACAACTTTATCCAAGATCCGAATGTCCTTCTCTCTAATTAAATCTTCGTTATGAAGGGATGCTCTTGAGACCGTTGTGCCGGCAACTTTTACCGGCTCAAGAATCGCGGTCGGCGTAATCACACCCGTTCTGCCGACATTTAATTCGATATCGAGAAGCTTCGTGACAACCTCTTCAGCAGGAAATTTATATGCGATGGCCCAGCGCGGGCTTTTCGCCGTAAAACCAAGCTCCTCCTGCTGATCAAGAGAATCAACTTTAATCACGATGCCGTCAATTTCATACGGAAGGTCAGCGCGCTTTGACTGAAACTCGTCAATCAGCTCTATGACTTCTTCTATGCTGCCGCATTTTTTTCGTTCCTGGTTCGTTTTAAATCCGATTTCGTCGAGAAAATCAAGCCCTTGGCTTTGCGTCTCCACACCCATCTCGTCAAGCTCCGCTATACTGTAGACGAAGATATCAAGATTTCGTTTCGCAGCAATTTTCGGATCGAGCTGTCTGAGTGATCCCGCGGCGGCATTTCGCGGATTGGCGAACGGTTCTTCCTCGTTTTTGATCCGTTCCTCATTGAGCTTTTCAAACGAACGCTTTGGCATATACGCCTCGCCGCGCACTTCTATCGACAAATCACGTTTCATTTTCAGCGGGATATTGCGGATCGTCTTCAGATTCTCCGTAATATCCTCTCCCGTCGTTCCGTCACCTCTTGTGGCTCCTCTGACAAAATAGCCGTCTTCATAACGGAGAGAAACAGCAAGACCGTCTATTTTCAGCTCCACATTATACGCCACATCGTCGCCGACGGCCTGACGCACCCGGCGGTCGAAATCACGGAGATCATCAGCATTAAAGGCGTTGCCCAGACTGAGCATCGGCGTGCCGTGGGTGACTTTCTGAAACGCTTCAAGCACGGCTCCGCCGACACGCTGCGTAGGAGAGTCAGGCGTTCTGAGGTCTGGATGCTCCTCCTCAATCGCAATCAGCTCCTGCATCAATCTGTCGTATTCGGCATCAGGGACGCTCGGTTCATCTAAGGTGTAATATTCATAGCTATACTTATTGATGGTGCGGCGCAGTTCTTCTGCCCGCTGCTTCGCTGTTTCTTTGTCCATCTGCTTCTTCCTTTCCTCTTCAATTACTGCTTTTCAATAGGAGCGAAGGCCGCTAACAGGCGTTTCACGCCGATAGGGCTCGGGAAGGCAATATCGAGCTCTGTCCCTTCTCCTTCGCCTTTCACACTGACGACAGTTCCTGTTCCCCATTTTTTATGGCCAGCCTTATCTCCGACTGCCCAATTTAAAGTGTCGCCGCCTGTTTTGCTGGCGTAGGATACCGGACGTGAAACAGGGCCGCGTCTCGGCTGCATTTTTCTCGCAGACGGCGCTCTCGTTTCTTTTTTCTCATTTAGGTTTTCCAATAAATCATCCGGTATTTCAGCTATAAAGCGAGATTCCGGGTTCATATTCGTTCGGCCAAACAAAGTGCGCATTTTAGCGTTTGTCAGATAAAGTTCCTGCTCTGCCCTTGTAATCCCAACGTACGCAAGGCGGCGTTCTTCTTCCATTTCCGCTTCCTCCATGAGAGAACGGCTATGCGGGAAGACGCCTTCTTCAAGCCCCATCAAGAAAACAACCGGGAACTCCAGTCCTTTTGCGGCGTGCAGTGTCATCAGGGTGATTGCATCCTTGCCGCCGGACTCTTCCTCCTGCTGGTCAAGCTGATCGATATCTGCAATCAGCGCCAAGTCTGTCAGGAACGCAACGAGTGTCTTATCTTCGCTTTTCTGTTCAAAGTTTTTCGTGACAGACAGGAACTCGTCGATGTTTTCTAAACGGCTTTGGGCCTCGATCGATTTCTCAGCCTTCAGCATTTCCCTGTATTCGGTCTTATCCAGAATTTCTTCCGTCAGCTCTGTAATGGATAAGTAATCCTGCATATTGGTCAGGTTCTCAATCATCTGCCTGAAGCTGTCAAGCGCATTGGCTGCCTTGGCGCTGACGCCGATAAAATCAACCTGCTGAATCGCTTGGAAAAATGACAGGCCGTTCATCGCCGCATATGAAGCAATTTTTTCAAGTGATGTCGCGCCGACTCCGCGTTTCGGCACATTGACAATGCGCGTGAAACTGATATCGTCATCCGGATTGGATACGAGTCGAAGATAGGCGAGAATGTCTTTAATTTCTTTTCTGTCATAGAACTTTGTGCCGCCGACAATGTTATAGTTCAAGCCCGCTTTGAGAAGCGTTTCCTCAATCACACGGGACTGTGCATTTGTCCGGTACAAAATGGCGATATCCGACAGCTTCCGCTTGCCTGAGCTGTAAAGCTGATGGATTTTACCGGCCACAAACTGCCCTTCGCCGAACTCATTATCTCCGCGGTAATAGGAAATCTTGATGCCTTCGTCGTTTTCCGTCCATAAATTTTTCGGTTTGCGGTTAGAGTTGTTTTTGATGACCTCGTTAGCCGCGCGCAAAATCCGTTTAGTTGAACGGTAGTTTTGTTCCAGCAAAATGACACTAGCATTCGGATAATCTTTTTCGAAAGAAAGGATGTTGGTGATATCCGCCCCGCGCCATCTGTAGATCGACTGGTCAGAGTCCCCGACAACGCAAAGGTTCTGGAAACGCTCTGCAAGCTGCTTAACGAGCATGTATTGTGCCCTGTTTGTATCCTGATACTCATCGACGTGGATGTACTGGAATTTGCGCTGATAAAATTCGAGCACTTCCGGCACACGTTCAAACAGTTTAATCGTCGTCATAATTAAATCGTCGAAATCGAGCGATTGGTTTTTCAATAGCTTCTTCTGATAATCAGCATATACATCGCTGACCACTTGATCGTAGTAGCCGCCCGCAACTTTAGAGAATTCCTCCGGTTCGGTCAATTCGTTTTTCGCACTGCTGATCGTGCCGAGGATGCTTCTCGGATCAAATTTTTTCGGATCAAGATTGCGTTCCTTCAAAATCCCTTTGATGACCGAAAGCTGGTCCGCTGTATCAAGGATGGAGAAATTGCGGTTGATCCCGATCCGGTCGATATCTCTGCGCAAAATCCGCACGCACATGCTGTGGAATGTGGAAATCCAGATATCGTCCGCGCCCGGTCCGAGAATGCTTTCTACACGTTCTTTCATTTCCCGTGCCGCTTTATTTGTAAATGTGATCGCCAAAATGTTCCACGGCGCCACATGCTTTTCTGCCATTAAATAAGCGATCCTGTGTGTCAGGACACGCGTCTTTCCGCTTCCCGCTCCCGCCATCAGCAAAAGAGGCCCGTCCGTTGTTTTGACAGCTTCCTGCTGAACGGGATTTAAACCGCTTAGTAATTGATTGCTAATATAATTCAAAATTTGTTCACCCGCCTATACAAAACATATGTTCTATCATAAACCAAATCCGTACAATTTACTACTCGCCTTTCACAGCCGCTACTGTTTTCAAAGCACGGTCAAAATCTTCATATACCGCATTGCCTACAACGATCACGTCCGCATGCTCTGCATACTGTTTGGCCGTTTCCGCATCCTTGATGCCGCCGCCGTAAAACAAGGTGGACGTTTCCAATACAGCCTTCGTTTTCTTCACGGCTTCTATGTCTCCAAGCATGCCGCTGTATTCCAAATAAAAAATGGGAAGATGAAGCAGCTCAGACACACGCGCATAGGCGACAATATCGTCAATACTCAGATCGGCATCCGCTTCAGTCAGTGCCGCCGCTTTGCAATCAGGATTAGCGATGCAGTAGCCTTCCGCCACGATTTCTTCCACAGACATCAGTTCTCCGTATTCCTTCATGGCTTTCTGGTGCATGCCAACAATCCAGTCCGCGTTTTTGCTGTTTAATACACTTGGAATAAAATATAAGTCAAAGCCGGGAACGATTGCTTCAATTGCTGACACCTCAAGGACACACGGCACCAAAAACCGTCTCACCTTAGACATCATCCGCAGGACATTGTCCTCTGTCACACCATCGCTTCCTCCGATAATGACCGCATCCGTTCCTGATTCGCAAAGAATCTCCAGCTGTTCATCAGGCAAATCTTTATTTGGATCGAGTTTAAAGACATGCTTCCACTCTGTTACATCGTACACGTCATACGTTCCTCCATTCGTTTGTTACCATTTAAACATTATAACAAATTCACATAGCACGGAAAAACGGAAAAAGCCGTTAATCTCGTTATTCACTGAAAAAGGTGTTTTGATTCTTTTTTCATAAAAAAGAAAGCGTTAGGTCTAACATGCTGATGCACTCGCACATTAAGTTCTTCAAAAAAACCCAATTTTCGTCATATTTCCTCCCGCACAAACTGTTATTGTTTGGAAAGCGTTCAAGTGTGGAAATGGTTACATAAAAAAGGGAGGCTGACAGATGGAAACCATCATCATCGCACTCATCGCATTTATCATCGGGATCATTGCCATTCCCATCATTTTGTTTGTCTGGATCTACATAAAGGATGAAAAACAGCAGGAGCATTCGATTCTCCGCAACTATCCCGTCATCGGAAGGTTGCGATATATCCTGGAAAAAATCGGGCCGGAGCTCAGGCAGTATTTATACAGCAATGATAATGAAGAGCAGCCTTTTTCACGAAAGGAATATGAGCAAACGGTTATCTCGGGCAAATACAAAAGCAGAATGATAGGCTTTGGTTCTGTAAAAGATTTTGATAAACCGGGCTACTATATCCGTAACGCTATGTTTCCAAAACTAAAAGAAGAAATGCACGTCAATCAAACGCCTAAAATTGAAACCAAAATCTATAAACTAGATGCTGACAATCTGTTCAAACGCAAGGAGCACGCCGAACGCATCAAGGCAGATCCATTTTTTCTCCATCCTGATGATATACAGGTAATCGGTGAGCATACATGCGAGAAGCCTTTTTATGTGAAAGGATTAGTCGGCCAGTCTGCCATGAGCTACGGTTCTCTTGGAGAACGGGCGATTACGGCGCTATCAAAAGGGCTTCATCAGGCAGGCGGCACTTGGATGAATACCGGTGAAGGGGGATTATCTGAGTATCACTTAAAAGGCGGTGCTGATATCATTTGCCAAATCGGGCCTGGTCTTTTTGGCGTGCGCAAAAGAAACGGGGAATTTTCGTTGGAGGAGTTTAAACGCAAAAGCAGGCTCGACCAAATTAAAGCGTTTGAGCTGAAGCTGGCGCAAGGCGCGAAAACACGCGGCGGCCATGTGGATGGCGCCAAAGTATCTGAAGAAGTGGCAGACATCCGGAATGTCGAACCCGGAAAATCGATTGACAGCCCGAACCGCTTTCATGAATTTTCAAGCGCCCCTGAGATGCTCGACTTTATTGAAACACTTAGAGATGTCGGCCAAAAGCCAGTCGGGATCAAACTTGTCGCAGGGCACCCTGATGAATTGCACGAGCTTTTCTCTTATATGCAGAAAAGCGGAAAGCATCCGGATTTTATCACGATCGATGGGAGCGAAGGCGGTACCGGCGCTTCCTTTTACGAGCTTGCTGACACAGTCGGCCTTCCGATTATGACAGCGCTGCCTATCGTTGATACGCTGCTTAGACAATATGGCTTGCGCAGCCAGCTGAAAATCTTTGCTTCCGGAAAGCTCCTGACTCCTGACAAAATTGCGGTCGCCTTAGCCCTCGGCGCTGACTTTGTCAACATTGCACGCGGGATGATGTTTTCGGTCGGCTGCATCCGTGCTCTCGTCTGCCACACGAACACATGCCCGGTAGGCGTGGCGACAACAGATCCAAAATTGCAAAAAGCACTGAGCGTTGAGGAAAAACAGCATCGTGTCTGCAACTACGTTATTTCGCTGCGCGAGGGGCTGTTTAACCTCGCTGCTGCAGCCGGGATCAATTCGCCGGTCCGCTTTTCCAAGGAGCACGTTGTCTATCGAAAAGAAGACGGCAGCATCGTCGACATCGACCACCTGATTCACCAATTTGTTTCATAAAGAAACCGCCCTTGCCGAACGGCAGGGCGGTCTCTGTTATTTTGAAGAAGACTCGGTTTCCGTCTCCTTCACACGGTCAAGCGCCATTTCATAAGCGTCATTTCCGTAATTTAAGCAGCGTTTCACACGGGAAATCGTAGCCGTGGAAGCGCCTGTTTCTGTTTCAATCTTATGGTATGTGTTTCCTTCGCGAAGCATGCGCGCCACTTCAAGGCGCTGAGCCAGCGATTGAATTTCGTTAATTGTGCAAAGATCATCGAAGAACCGGTAACATTCCTCCAGGTCTTTCAGCGATAAGATCGAGTTGAATAACTGGTCCAGTTCTTTGCCGCGTAATTTATCGATTTGCATCGTTACACACCTTCTCCTTTACTAATGGAAGCCGCATCGAGATCAGGCACGATATTCATCCAAGTCTTTCCTGGCACAAACGGCAGCCATTTGCCGTCTTTCACCGGCACAATTCTTCCGTTTACTTGTTTCCAGTCTGTTTCAATGACGTTTCCGTTCTGAAACAACAGACCTTTTCCCCCTGATTCCAGGTCGATGTCCCGCCTTCCATCTTGATCAATAGTTTGATGGCTGGCTTCAACAATGAAAATATTTTGCATTGCAACCGGCTTTCCGGTTTCCCGGTCTGTCGTTATGACACCATCAGAGCTTCTTGTATAAGCTTCAGCTTTTTTATCATAGTTGTATTCGACAAGATTTGTAACGTTCTTTGTTCCATAATCTACCCGAACATTGTAGGATTCATTTGCAGGTTTTGCTTCTGATGTTTGAAACAGCAGCGGATCTGTTTTTTGCTTTAGCTTATATCCCTTTTGTTCCGCCGCCTGTTTTATGTAATCATAGGACGTGTAGGAATTGTGGGGCGGTTTGCTGAAATCAGCTCTCCAAAATAAGCTTCCGTCAAAATCCAATCCGTTCATATAATCGGCAGCTCCGGATTCCAGCTGCTCTTTAGCGCCGGGACTCCATCCATGATGGACAAATATGCTGTCAAAGCCATTGCTGAGAGTGACGAAATATTCCCGCGCGCTCCGCACAGGGCCGACAGTTTCAGGCATCTGGCTTTGAAAAATAGCCAGAAATCTTGTAATTTGTCCTTCGGCAAGCGCCTCTATGACAATGTCGGCTTTAGACAGTCCTGACTGCGGCCTCGCCTTCGGGTGATTGTTCACCACTACAGCAACAGGCCGGCGTTCAGTCACCTTCTGTTCAGTCGCAAGTCCCGTCAAAGGAGCTTTCGGCTTCTTTGCAGAAATCGGGACAGCATCCTTCTGCTGGCAGGATACCAGCAGAAAAAACACGAAACACAGCACGCAAACTGTCATCCATTTTTTCATATGTCGGCTCCCCGCTCTTTTATATTTTAACGCATTATCGATGGAAAGAGTACAGTTTTTTTCATGACGTCGAAGATTCCTCTCGGCGTAATGCGTATATACGGAAGATGCGTACTTTGCAAAAAGAGCAGCGTATAGATCGGATCGCAAAACTCATAGCCTCTTTCAGTCAAAAGATCTCTCAGTTTTTGTTCCTTCTCTAGCACATCTTCATACGCTTCCGAAGAGGCGCACCCGCACAGTGCTAGCGGAATTTCATGCAGTATGTTCCCGTTTTCCGCAAGAACAATTCCTCCTCCAATTTCTTTCATACGAGCGAAAGCGAGCAGCATATCCGCTTTATTTTTTCCAATCGCGACAATATCGCCCGTCGTCGTAAAGGAGCTTACAAATCCCTGCACGCTTGAGGCAAACCCTTTTATCATTGTATTAACACGCCAATTCCCGTGTTTGTCAAGCATCGTCAAGTAACTTTCATCATGGTCAAACGAAAGCTGTTCCAGCGAATTGTCGATCTCAATCATATACGGCTCCATAATCACCGCATTTCGCATTTTTACGCCCATCGGCATGGAAAACTGCAAATCATCCATCGTCATATCATATGAAAGCTCAAGCGGGACAAGACCGCCTTTGTTCCAGTCCGTCTTTGTAAACGCCTTCATATCACAGCCTTCTTCACGAAGGATGATCCCTTTTGACAGAACGGTCACGGGATTTGGATTTAACGGATCTTCAAGTATGTTCAGCGACGCCAGTCTTCCCGGACCGACAACTCCTAAATAATCATCCATTTGATAATACTTTGCGATATTAAATGATGCCATATTGTAGGCGTCGATTGCCGGTACGCCTTCTTCTAACGCGATGCGGATCAGCTCGTTTGTCATGCCTCCTTTATAGAAATTCGGCGTCGCGCCGTCTGTTGTATAAAAGAAGTGGTCATAATAGCGGAAGCCTTTCTCATGCAGCTCCTGCAATATGTTTCTGACATCAGGACGAATGGAAGAGTTCCGAAGGGAAACATAGTATCCAAGTTCCAGCCTTCTCATCACTTCCTCACCTGTCATCGCTTCATGATCACAGTCCGCTCCGAAGAGCTTCATTTTTGTAAGCGTTTTATCTGATGCACCGGGAAAATGCCCTTCAATGCGTTTTCGCTGTTTCTTTGTAGCTTGCATGCAGTGAAGCATTAAATCATCACCATCTACCAGACGAGGCCATCCTGTCATTTCTCCGCCTTGGATGACATCCGGATGTTCAATCCACTGTTTTCTGACGTCAAACGGAAGGACGTGATCCTCGTTCAGAACCTCAGTCTGGAGGTCATAGCGTGACCACCAAAAATATTGAACAGGCTGCTTTTTGAGTTCGTTCAAAATCGTAAGCGCTTTCTTTTTTCCGCTTTGTAAAAGCAAAAATAAGTTATCGTTCACAAATGTCGTTGTTCCGTATTGAGACACATATTCAGCCAGTGTTTGGGGATTATATATTTGAAAAGGATGTGCGTGCGGTTCAATATACCCTGGCACAATGTATTTTCCTTCACAATCAATCGTATAAATTTCTTCGGCTCTATTCGGAAGTTCATGACCCACATAAACAATGCGGTCCTGATAAATCCAAATGTTTTTTTTCAGCCATTGTTTTACATATGGATTTAAGACGAGAGCATTCCGTAAAAGGAGCGTTGGAAGCAGCTTTGAGTCTACAACATCAACCTGTGCCCTGATGTCTTTGTTTTTCCAGTTAAAGGTGCGTTCGGACATTCACATACTCTCCTTTACATGTATTAGACTCATGTTATCACATCCTTCCTCATCACGCACGATAAAAACGTTACAAATTTTTGAAGGTTCAATTATAAAACTTTTTTAATAAAAGGAGCAAATTTTCATGAAGCCAAACATCAGTCTCATCAATGCCGTCTTCAGAATCGCCTGCGGACTGACGATTATGTCAGCAGCCAGCGCAAAGTTTACGAAAAAGCCCTGGTGCAGAATGAACCTCTTTTACATCTTTATGGGAGCCTTGAAAGCAGGTTCGGGGATCTTGCGCTTCTGTCCTGTAACCTACATGTTTCAAAACGGCGCTTTCGAAAATAGCGAACAGGACCACCAAGACAGGTAAACAAAAAAGCTTGATCACGAAACGTGATCAAGCTTTTTCTCATGACATCCCTTTGTCTTCATATAGAGATACCCTGCGGCTGCGAGTGCTGTCGGATAAAGAAGTGCCCAGCCGCTGAACGAGTAAATCACTGCGCACGCCGCAAACGCTCCGAGCGCCATCCACCACCCTGAATCTCTCCAGCTCAGCATCTTCAAAGCTGCTGCCATTGTACATAGGTAAGATGCGATGAATGCCGCACTCGGCCCTTTTAACAGTGTCGTCAAATCGATTTGAAACAGGCCATGCACCGCAAGCACTAAGCCAAACACTGCAGCCAGCGCTGATAATACACGGATTGGCGTATGTTTTGTCTCACTGAGTTTCCCGAAATATACAGGAATGTGCCCCTCCCTCGCTAATGCGTACACCATTCTGGAAAAACCCGCAATATTGGCATGAACAGTGGCGAATGTGATAAACAGTGCTAAACAAACCGTTACATATACTCCGCTCTCCCCGGCTCCTTTTGAGATGAGTATCGCAAGCGATGCGATTTCTCCATTCTCTCCGTAGGAATGAGTCCCTATCGTCACAAATGACAGCATGATATACAGCCCTGCCACACAAGCCGCCCCCAAAAACAAGCTGATTGGGACGTCTTTTTCAGGCCGATGAAACTCCTCAGCCAATGGGGTAATCATTTCCCAGCCTACAAAGGAGAAAAAAATCATAACAGAAACAGATCCCGCGGCAGACCAGCCATGCGGGAGAAACAGCTTGAATTCCGTTATCTTAACGTGAGGCAATGACACGGCAATAGAAGTAACAAGCAGAAATACGATGATACAAATAACGAGTGTACTGATGTTTGCGGAAAGTTGAATGCCTCTCATATGCAGCAAAATAGAAACAACCAGCATACACCCTGCAATCCATGTAATCTGCCAATCCGAAGCCTCTGTGACGTAACTAACGTAATGCGCGCCAGTCAAAGCAATAATAGGGACGCCAATCGGAACGGAGCCTAACATAATCCAGCCCAAAACCGCTCCGGCTTTTTTCTGAAAAGCCAGCTGCACGTAAGCCGTGATTCCTCCCGCGCTGGGCGCTATTTTCACAAGCCGGGCCAGTGTGCCGACAAGAAGAAAAGATAAAAAAGACATGAATACCCAGACGAATAAAGAACCCGGACCAGCTGCGTCAGCGGTGACAGACGGCAGGATTAATATCCCGCAGCCTAAAACGGCCCCAACCGTTAATGCCGTCCCTTGTATCCAAGTGATAGAACGCTGTAATTCTGGCAATATGATGCCCCCTCTCTGATTGATGGCTTTATTATAGAAAAAATAAGTGTGCATCCATACGCTACAATGAAGCTAAATCAACAGCATCACCTTATGATCAAAGGAATTTTCATTCATTTACCTAAACATGCAAAGGAGGCAGACAAATGGACGATACAGACCTTCAGAATCTATCGCATTTGCAGAGAAATGGCAGATTAACGATGGTTGAGCTGGGAAAGCTTGTTGGACTCAGCTCGCCAAGCGCGGCGGAACGTGTCAGGAAGCTGGAAGACAAAGGAGTGATTACCGGCTACAGCGCGAATATCTGTTACGAAAAACTAAATAAGCACGTCACGGCTTTTATCCTGATGGAGCCGAAAAGCTGTAAACACTATGCCGCCTTTGCCACAGCGCACCCGGATGTGGCAGAAAACCACCGCATCACAGGGATGTACAGCTATGTGACAAAAGTAGTGACAGAATCAGTCCATACGCTTGAGGATTTTATTGACGCTTCGATGGCCCATGGAAAACCGACCACGCTCGTTGTGCTTTCTTCTTCTGCCCAGCATCCCGCTTTTGTATAACAAAAAAACCCGCAGCCAATCTGCGGGTTTTCTTCACTTATTTTTGGGCAGCCTTTAAAGCGCGTGCCCCAATGTCTGTTCTGAAAAAGAGTCCCGGCTTGATGATCTCATCAACGGCCTTGTACACTCGGTCTCTCGCTGCTTCAAACGTTTCATCAAAAGCCGTCACGTTGGCGACGCGGCCGCCATTTGTAACAAACTCTCCGCCTTCTGCTTTCGTTCCGGCATGGAAGACCACAACTTGGTCAGTTTCCGCTGCAAGGCTGCCGATCAGCGTGCCTTTTGCATAGCTTTCCGGATATCCTTCTGAAGCAAGCACCACACTTACTGCAGCGGTATCCTTCCATTTTAAGCCGACTTCTTTATCATCTAAAAGATCAAGAAGCACCTGTACCAGATCAGATTCCATGCGCGGAAGCACGACCTGTGTTTCCGGATCGCCGAAGCGGGCATTAAATTCGATGACCTTCGAGCCGTTTTCAGTAAGCATCAATCCAGCGTACAAAACACCAGTGAAGGAACGGCCTTCTTGTACCATTGCTTTTGCGGCGGGCTTGACGATGGTTTCTACAGCATGGCGGACCGTTTCTTCCGAAATTTGCGGAACTGGCGAGTAAGCGCCCATTCCGCCTGTATTCGGGCCTTTGTCTCCGTCAAACGCCCGTTTATGATCCTGGGCAATCACCATTGGATACACTTTTTCTCCTTTGACGAAGGCCATCAAAGAAAATTCTTCACCAGAAAGGTATTCTTCAATGACAACGGACGCACTCGCATCACCGAACTTTTCATCCTCAAGAAAGTCATGCAGACATGCGATCGCTTCTTCCTCAGTCATGGCAACCGTTACGCCTTTTCCAGCTGCAAGCCCATCTGCCTTTATCACAATTGGAGAGCCTTTTTCCTGCACATATGCCTTTGCCTTTTCAAAAGATGTAAACGTATCGTATTCTGCAGTCGGAATGTCGTATTTCTTCATTAAATCCTTAGCGAACTGTTTGCTTCCTTCGATGATCGCCGCGGCTTTTGACGGGCCGAACACGCGCAGACCCGCTTTTTCAAATTCATCCACCAGACCTTCAATTAAAGGAACCTCGGGGCCGACAATGGTCAGGCCGACCTGATTTTCTTTTGCAAACGAGACAAGCCCGGCGTGGTCGCTTTCCTCAATGTTTACAAGCTGTGCGGAAGCTGACATGCCGTCATTTCCCGGAGCCGCAAATACCGTTTCAACGAGGCTGCTTTGCGCCACCTTCCATGCCAGCGTATGCTCTCTTCCGCCTTTACCGATAATTAATACATTCACGTCGTTTTCATCCCCTTAATGTTTGAAGTGTCTGATGCCGGTGAACACCATGGCAATGCCGTACTCATCCGCTTTTTTGATGGAATCCTCATCACGTACAGATCCCCCCGGCTGAATGATAGCCGTAACGCCCGCTTTTGCCGCTTCTTCAACAGTGTCCGGCATTGGGAAAAATGCATCAGATCCAAGTGCGCTGCCTTTCGCTTTTTCTCCTGCTTGTTCAATGGCAATTTTCGCTGATCCGACGCGGTTCATTTGACCCGCTCCCACACCGACTGTCATGTTGTCTTTCGCAAGAACGATCGCATTTGATTTCACATGCTTCACGACTTTCCAAGCAAGCTTCAAGTCTTCCCACTCTTGCTCGTTCGGTTCTCTTTCTGTCGGAATGCTGATCTCCGCATCATCAAACCCGTGCATATCTAAATCTTGCATCAGCAGCCCGCCTTGAACGGATGTCAGCTGTTTTTCTTTTTGAACGGCAGCTGTCACATCAAGCGTCAGCAGACGAAGGTTTTTCTTCGCAGTCAGGATCTCAAGCGCTTCTTGGCTGAATGAAGGCGCAATGATGATTTCTAAGAAAATGTTGTGAAGCACTTCGGCAGTTGCCTTGTCCACTTCACGATTCAGCGCGATAATGCCGCCGAAAATAGATGTTTTATCCGCTTCAAATGCTCTGTCGAAGGCTTCTGAAATTGATTTTCCTGTTCCGACGCCGCATGGATTCATATGCTTCACGGCAACCGCAGCCGGCTCAGTGAATTCACGGACGATTTGAACTGCCGCATCTGCATCCTTAATGTTGTTGTACGAAAGCTCTTTGCCGTGGAGCTGTTCTGCTTGCGCAATGGATCCTTTAACAGGAATTGCAGTTTGATAGAATGTTGCTTCCTGATGTGGGTTTTCTCCGTAGCGAAGCGATTGTTTTTTCTCAAATGTAACAGTGAATTGTTCTGGTTCTTTTTCACCGGCAACGTTTGTCAAATAGTCAGCAATCAAAGCATCATATGCCGCAGTATGACGGAATACTTTTGCCGCCAGCTCGCGTTTTTTCTGAAGTGATACGCCGCCTTCTTCTTTGATTTGATTCAGCACCGGGCTGTAATCCGATGGATCAACGATAACCGTCACATCCTGATGGTTTTTTGAGGCCGCACGCAGCATGCCCGGGCCGCCGATGTCGATATTTTCAATCGCTTCTTCATATGTGACATCTTCTTTTGAAATCGTTTCTTTAAATGGATAAAGGTTAACAACAACAAGGTCAATCGGCTGAATCCCGTGTTCATTGATCTGCGCCATATGCTCTTCATTGCCGCGAACCGCTAGAAGACCGCCGTGAATATTCGGATGAAGTGTTTTTAGCCGTCCGTCCATAATCTCAGGAAAGCCTGTCACTTCAGAAATTCCGATGACATTCACACCGTTTTCTTGAAGAAGCTTTTTCGTTCCGCCTGTTGAAATCACTTCAACGCCAAGCTCTGTTAGTTCTTTTACGAAAGGAACGAGATTTGTTTTATCTGAAACACTGATTAATGCACGTTTAATGGTCATGCCTTTTCACCTCTGTTATTTAATCCTAATAGCTGTTTAATTACACTTGGATACCATTTATGCTCAAGCTCGTGAATCCGCTGTTCGATTGTTTCCAATGTATCATGTTCGTTAATTTCGATTGCCTTTTGAGCAATGATCGGGCCTGTATCCATTCCTTCATCAACATAATGCACAGTGATTCCTGCAACCTTCACACCCGCGCGGTACGCCTGTCCGACTGCGTCGATCCCCGGAAACGCGGGAAGAAGTGATGGGTGAATATTGATGATTTTTCCTCCGTATGCCTGAAGCAGCGTATCACCGATCAGCCTCATATAACCGGCAAGAACAATCAATTCAACATCATGAAGATGAAGCTGTTCGATAATCGCCCGTTCAAATGCGGCCTTGTTTTCATAAGACTTCGGCTCAAATGCAAAGGATGGAATGTGGAATGATTCCGCCCGTTCGATGACTTTCGCCTGCGGTTTGTCGCAAACGAGGAGCGATACGGACGCATCCCAGTTCTCCTCTTTCAAGCGCGTGACAATGGCTTCGAAGTTCGAACCGTTTCCTGATGCAAATACCGCAAATTTTTTCATGAAAGTGCCGCACCGCCGAATGTGACGCCTTCGCCTTGTTTCACACGCCCGATCAAATAGGCTTTTTCGCCATGGCTTTCAAGCGTGCCAATCACATCTGTCAGGTGCTCTTCTTTGACAGCCAACACAAAGCCGATGCCCATATTAAAGACGTTGAACATGTCTTCTTCCTTCAGCATGCCGTATTCTTGCAGGAAAGAGAAAATCGGCGGGATCGGCCATGAGCCGTTATCGATTTCCGCACTTAAGCCTTCTGGAAGCATACGCGGGATATTTTCGATGAATCCTCCGCCTGTTACATGCGCCATGCCGTCGACTTTTCCGCTTTTCACCGCAGCTAGCACGGGCTTCACGTAAATTCTTGTCGGCTCAAGCAGCTCCTCGCCAAGCGGGCGGTCAAACGGCTCGTATGTTGTTTCAAGATCCAGCTCCGCATCGTCCAGAAGTACCTTTCTCACAAGGGAAAACCCGTTGCTGTGAAGGCCGCTGGAGCTCAGGCCGATCAAAAGATGGCCCTCCTCAATGTTTTCTCCAGTCACGATTTTGTCTTTTTCCGCCACCCCGACTGAGAAACCGGCAATATCGTATTCATCAGCTGTATATAGTCCCGGCATTTCAGCCGTCTCGCCGCCGACTAAGGCTGAACCTGACTGCTCACAGCCGTCTGCCACACCTTGTACGATCTGCTCAATTTTCACAGGGTCCGCTTTGCCGACCGCTAAATAATCGAGGAAAAACAGCGGCTCTGCACCTTGTGCCAGCACGTCATTAACACACATCGCAACAGCGTCAACGCCAATTGTGTCATGCTTATCCATAGTAAAAGCGAGCTTTAATTTTGTGCCGACACCGTCCGTCCCCGAAATTAAAACAGGTTTTTGATAAGAAAGCTCAGACAGGTCAAACATGCCGCCAAAACCGCCAAGGCTGCCCATAACGCCAAGCCGTTTTGTGCGCTCCACATGTTTTTTCATTCGTTTTACAGCTTCATATCCGGCTTCGATGTCAACTCCTGCGTTTTTATATGCTTCAGACATCCTATTCACTCCTTTAAGGCGCTTTTCAAAATATCTCCCCAAACGAGGGCAGAAAGAGAAAGGCAGCCGAACTGCGCTGCCTTTATGTCATTTTCAAGTTTTATTTGGTTAACACTGCTTCTTTCACATGAGGAAGCACTGTATCCTGGTAAATTTCAGTCGGATATTTTCCTGTAAAGCATGCGAGACACTGTCCGCAATTCGAGTCATCGTATTTTCTGCCGATGCCTTTCAACAGCCCTTCCACACTTAAAAATGAGAGAGTGTCGGCTCCGATTTCCTGACGGATTTCTTCAACAGAATGCGAAGACGCGATCAGTTCTTCATGTGTGGACGTATCAATGCCGTAAAAGCACGGATGGGCGATCGGCGGTGAACTGATTTTCACATGCACCTCGGTCGCACCCGCTTCTCTGAGCATAGTGACAATCCGGCGGCTTGTTGTTCCGCGCACGATAGAGTCATCTACCATGACGACGCGTTTGCCTTCCACAACCCCGCGCACAGCAGACAGCTTCATTCTGACGCCTTGCTCACGCAGTGCCTGAGACGGCTGAATAAACGTTCTGCCTACATAGCGGTTTTTGATTAAGCCAAGCTCATACGGGATGCCTGTGGCTTCTGCATAGCCGATTGCCGCAGAAATACTGGAATCCGGAACTCCTGTTACAACGTCAGCTTCCACTGCAGATTCCTGAGCAAGCATTTTCCCAAGGTTTTTACGGGCACTGTGCACGTTAATGCCATCAATGTTGCTGTCAGGCCTTGAGAAATAAATGTACTCCATGCTGCAGATGGAACGGTTAATATTCATGGAAAAACGCTCTGATTTCATGCCTTCATCATTGATAATCAGCATTTCGCCCGGTTCTACCTCACGAAGGTACGTTGCACCGACAACATCAAATGCGCATGTTTCTGATGCGACCACATAAGCGTCGCCCATCATGCCGATTGACAGCGGTCTAAGCCCGTTCGGGTCAAGTGCGACAATCATTTCGGTTTCGGTCATGATCAGAAACGCGTAGGCGCCTTTCAGCATGGAAAGCGAGTTTTTAATTTGATCCTTCAGCGTGAAGTGGCCGCTTCTTTTGATTAAGTGAGCCAAAACCTCTGTATCTGAAGAGGTCTGGAAGATGCTTCCTTGGTTTTCAAGCTGCTGCTTCAGCTGAGTGGCATTGACAAGATTTCCATTATGAGCAAGCGCCAGGCTGCCGTTGTTTTGGGAACGGAAGAGGAGCGGCTGAACATTTTCGTATCCGCCGCCTCCAGCCGTTGCGTACCGAACGTGCCCGATTGCGCCTTTCCCCTTTACTTTGCTGAGCTCGCCATTTTGAAACACTTCAGTAATCAGCCCTTGGCCTTTGTGCGCTGTCAGCTTTTCACCGTCAGTTGCTACAATACCCGCGCCCTCCTGTCCTCTGTGCTGAAGGCTGTGGAGGCCGTAATACGTGATTTGCGGGGCTTCTTCATGTCCCCAAATCCCAAAAACGCCGCATTCTTCATTTAAGCCTTTGATTTCAGCAAGCATGGGATAGCTCCTTTCCATGCGCGCTCAAGTTCTTTCGTTTGCGCATGAATCAATTGTTGTCCGTCTTGGTTTTGAATCGCCAACATTCCGTCAGCCGTTACCTCACCGATATGAACCGCATCTTTCACAGCTGCTTCAAACGCTGCTTGATGCTCTTTTTTCACAGATACGACGAAGCGGGATTGAGATTCAGAGAATAATAACGCTGCTTCCCCTTCTACAGTCACGCTAGCACCAAGGTTTTCCGTCGTCATGACACTTTCCGCAATCGCTACGCCTAGGCCGCCTTCAGACACATCATGCGCAGATTGAACAAAGCCTTTTTTAATCGCGTCAAGCAATGCTTTTTGGCGTGACAGCTCTACATCAAGATCGATTTGCGGCGCTTTGCCGTAGATGCGGCCTTCTGTCATTTTTTGCAGCTCGCTACCAGCAAACTCTGGTTTTGTTTCGCCGATCACGTATACGAGATCTCCCGCTTGTTTGAAATACTGTGTTGTAATGTGTGCCGTATCTTCAATTAAGCCGACCATGCCGATAACAGGTGTCGGGTAGATCGCCGTGCCGTTTGATTCGTTATATAGCGATACGTTGCCGCCGATCACCGGAGTGCTGAGAACATTGCACGCCTCGCTGATGCCGTCAGCCGCTTTTTCGATCTGCCAGAAGATTTCTGGTTTCTCCGGGTTTCCGAAGTTCAGGTTATCCGTGACGGCAAGCGGTTCTGCACCTGAGCAAATGATGTTGCGCGCCGCTTCAGCGACAGCGATTTTCCCGCCGACTTCAGGATCGAGATAGAGATAACGGGCGTTACAGTCTGTTGTCATCGCCAGCGCTTTTTTCGTTCCGCGGATTCTGAGAACACCTGCGTCAGACCCAGGAGCGACAACTGTATTCGTCCGCACCATGTAGTCATACTGATCGTAAACCCATTCTTTGCTTGCGATCGTTGGCTGCTGGAGAAGGGCCTTCAGCGTTTCATTCGCATCATCAATTTGCGGAGCCGGAACGTCCGTTTCTAAAAACTCACGGTAGTAAGCGGGCTCTTGAGATGGCTTGTGGTAAACCGGAGCTTCTTCTGCCAAAGCATCAACAGGCAGCTCACATACAATCTCACCTTTGTGTGTGAGGCGAAGCATTTTATCATCTGTCACACGTCCGACAGAAACCGCTTCAAGATCGTACTTGTCAAAAATATCGATGATTTCCTGCTCACGTCCGCGCTCAATAACCAAAAGCATCCGTTCTTGTGATTCAGAAAGCATCATTTCATACGCGCTCATGCCTGTTTCGCGCTGAGGAATCAGGTCAAGGTTCATTTCAATACCAGAACCGGCTTTACTTGCCATTTCTGCACTTGAGCTTGTTAAACCGGCAGCTCCCATATCCTGAATGCCGACTAAGGCGTCGCATTGGATGACTTCCAGACATGCTTCAAGCAAAAGCTTCTCCATAAACGGATCGCCGACTTGGACAGCAGAACGCTTTTCTTCAGACGAGTCTGACATTTCTTCAGAAGCAAACGTAGCGCCGTGGATTCCGTCACGCCCTGTTTTCGCTCCTACGTACATCACTGTGTTGCCGACACCCTTCGCCTGGCCTTTTTTGATGTCTTCATGGTTGATTAAACCGACGCACATGGCGTTGACGAGCGGATTTCCTTCATAGCTGCTGTCAAACTGCACTTCTCCGCCGACTGTCGGGATGCCGATACAGTTGCCGTATCCGGCGATACCCGCTACTACTTCTTCAAACAAGTACTTCACGCGGGGTGAAGTCAGTTCACCAAATCGAAGAGAGTTCAATACAGCGATTGGGCGTGCACCCATTGAGAATACATCACGGATAATGCCGCCTACGCCAGTAGCAGCGCCTTGGTAAGGCTCTAGAGCTGATGGGTGGTTATGTGATTCAATTTTGAACACAACCGCTTGGTTATCACCGATATCAACGATTCCGGCGCCTTCCCCCGGCCCCTGCAGCACACGCTCGCCGCTTGTCGGGAATTTACGCAGAATCGGCTTTGAGTTTTTATAACTGCAATGCTCAGACCACATGACAGAAAAAATTCCGATTTCTGTGTAGTTCGGCAATCTTCCAAGAATGGATTCTATCAATGCAAACTCATCATCACTGACACCCATTTGCTGATACAGTTTCTCTTCTTTTATTTGTTCTTTACTTGGTTCAAGCAGTAGTGACATGAGTTTCCCTCCAATTTTTCACGATAGACTTGAACAATTTAAGACCGTCGGCGCTTCCAAGCAGTTCATCGACCGCGCGCTCAGGGTGAGGCATCATGCCTAATACATTGCCTTTCTCATTCACGACACCGGCAATGTCGCTGACACTTCCATTAATATTAGAGCCGTATGTGAAAGCAATTTGATTGTTTTCCTTTAATGAAGCAAGCGTCTCTTCATCACAGTAGAAATTCCCTTCACCATGGGCAACCGGGATGGTAATCGATTGGCCCTTTTCGTAGGAAGATGTGAATAAGGTTTCATCGTTCTGCACAATTAATTCAACCGGACGGCAAATAAATTTCAAATCTTTGTTGCGTCTCATTGCGCCTGGCAGTAGGCCAAGCTCCTGTAAAATCTGGAATCCGTTGCAGACGCCGAGAACAGGTTTTCCTTCGGCCGCCGCCTGTTTGACAGCTGGCATAATATTCGCAAATCGGGCGATAGCGCCGCATCTTAAGTAATCGCCGTAAGAAAATCCTCCCGGAATTAACACGCCGTCGAAGCCGTCAAGGCTTGTTTCCTCATGCCAGACATATTCGACTTCATGGCCGAGCTCATCCTTTACAGCATGATACATATCGATATCACAGTTGGAGCCGGGTAACACAATCACCGCAAATTTCACTGTGCGACTACCTCCTCAACTTCATATCTGTAATCTTCAATCACTGTGTTTGCAAGAAGTTTTTCGCACATTTCTTTTACTAGAGCGTCCAGATCACGGTCAGATTTTTCAATGGTTAGCTCCATGTATTTTCCGATGCGCACATCTTGAACTTCGTTATAAGTCATACTGTGCAAGGCATGCTGGACAGCGCTCCCTTGTGGATCTAGTACACTTTCTTTTAAACTGACATAAACTTTTACTTTATACATGATGAATGCCTCCCAGTCTTTTGAAAATCTCTTCATATGCGTCGGTTAAGCTTCCCAGATTGCGCCTGAATAAATCTTTATCCAGCTTTTCGTTCGTGTCTTTATCCCACAAGCGGCACGTGTCAGGAGAAATTTCATCCGCCAAAAGCACTTGCCCTTCTGCATCTAAACCGAATTCAAGCTTGAAATCTATTAATTTGACATGACAATCGTCAAAAATGCTTTGAAGCTCTTCATTTACTGTTTTTGTAATAGACTTAATGGCTTCTACCTGCTCAGGAGTCGCCGCTTTCAACAGCCAAATATGATCTTCTGTGATGAGCGGATCACCCAGCTCGTCATCTTTGTAGTAAAACTCGATTATGGGCTGTTCAAGCTCTGTGCCTTCTGGAATGCCGAGACGCTTGGACATGCTTCCTGCCACCACATTTCTGACGACGACTTCAAGCGGCACAATCGTTACCTTTTTAATGAGCTGCTCCGTTTCTGAAATGCGCTCAATAAAGTGATTGTTAATGCCCTTAGCATGAAGGTGTTTAAAAATTAAGCTTGAAATTTCGTTATTTAAGCGCCCTTTTCCGCTGATTTCTGCTTTTTTCTCGCCGTTAAAGGCAGTGGCGGAGTCTTTATACACGACATACAGCGTGCTTTCGTTATCGGTTTTGTAGATCTTTTTTGCTTTTCCTTCATATAAAAGTTCATTCTTCACAATATTCACGGAAGGCCTCCTAACCCGAATGTTGGGAATTTTCAAACGATGGCGGCATAGAAGAAGCCGCCTAACAGCTTCTTCTATGCCAAACCTAAACGTTCAAAGATCAGATCAACATTTTTCAGATGGTAGTTGTAGTCAAAACAGTCGGCAATTTTTTCAGGAGAAAGACGGGAAGTGATTTTCTCTTCCGCTTCCACAAGCTCACGGAACGGCACTTGTTTTTCCCACGCTTCCATTGCTTTTGGCTGCACTGTATCGTAGGCTTCTTCACGCGTCAGGCCTGTGTCAATCAAAGCAAGCAGCACGCGCTGAGAGTAGATAAGGCCGAGCGTGCGGTCCATGTTGCGCTTCATGTTTTCAGGGAAGACCGTTAAGTTCTTCACGATGTTAGAGAAGCGGTTCAGCATGTAGTTCAACGCGATTGTCGCATCGGGAAGAATAATCCGTTCAGCTGATGAGTGGGAAATATCGCGCTCATGCCATAATGGAACATTTTCGTAAGCTGTCATCATGTATCCGCGGATGACGCGCGCCATGCCTGTCATATTTTCAGAGCCGATCGGGTTGCGTTTGTGCGGCATTGCAGATGAACCCTTTTGGCCTTTCGCGAAAAATTCTTCTACTTCGCGTGTTTCACTCTTTTGCAGTCCGCGGATTTCCACTGCGAATTTCTCGATGCTTGTCGCGATTAAAGCAAGTGTCGCCATATAGTCAGCATGGCGGTCACGCTGAAGGGTTTGAGTTGAAATCGGTGCTGCTTTCAATCCGAGCTTCTCACAGACATATTGCTCAACAAACGGGTCAATGTTCGCATATGTGCCGACAGCGCCGGAAATCTTCCCAACCTCAATGCCTTCCTTCGCTTGTTTGAAACGCTCAAGATTGCGTTTCATTTCTTCATGCCAAAGTGCAAGTTTTAAGCCGAATGTTGTAGGCTCAGCGTGCACGCCGTGTGTGCGCCCCATCATGACTGTGTATTTATGTTCTTTCGCTTTTTCTTTTATAATGTCAACAAATCTCTCAAGGTCCTTGAGCAGAATATCGTTTGCCTGTTTTAATAAGTAAGAAAGAGCAGTATCTACAACGTCAGTTGATGTTAAGCCGTAGTGCACCCATTTTCTTTCTTCGCCCAATGATTCGGAAACGGCGCGTGTAAAAGCGACAACGTCATGGCGCGTGTCCTTTTCGATTTCAAAAATGCGGTTGATGTCAAATGACGCGTTCTCGCGCATGGCCTTTACGTCTTCTTTTGGAATGACGCCAAGCTCCGCCCACGCTTCACAGGCAAGAATCTCCACCTCTAGCCATGCTTGAAATCTGTTTTCATCCGTCCAAATCGCGGACATTTCGGGTCTTGAATAACGTTCGATCATTCTGCTTGTCCTCCGTCTCTATTCATCCATTTATTTGTGATCTCCTGAATCCACTGGTCTTCAGGCTGCTTCATAAATGTAATATGCCCCATTTTGCGGCCTTTTTTGATCTCATGTTTTCCATATAGATAGAGCTTTGCCTCTTTTAAAAGCTCCTGTTCTTCCTCAACAAGCTTCACTTCATCACCGAGAAGATTCACCATCATGCCCGGCTTCAGCAAATCTGTCTTCCCGAGCGGAAGGCCGCATACCGCTCTGATATGCTGTTCAAACTGGCTCGTCTCGCAAAGGTCCAGCGTATAATGGCCTGAATTGTGCGGTCTTGGCGCCAGTTCATTGACCAAAAGCGCTCCGTCCTCTGTCAGGAACATCTCAACAGCAAGCGGTCCGACAAGGTTAAGCTCGGCTGCAAGCTTAACGGCCAGCTCAGCAGCCTTCTGCTGAATTCCTTCCTCCACCCGTGCAGGCACGATGCTTTGGAAAAGAATATTGTTGTGGTGAATGTTTTCAGCTGCCGGAAATGTTGAAATTTCACCGTTTACCGATCTGACAACGATGACCGACAGTTCCATTTTAAAAGAAACCCAGCTTTCAAGAATGCAAGTGCCGTGCTCTAAAAGAGCGGCAGCCTGCTCAATTTGCAGCTCTTCCTTGATCACAAATTGGCCTTTGCCGTCGTATCCGCCGCGGCATGTTTTCAGTACTGCGGGAAGCCCCAGCTCCTGTACCGCCTGTTTCAGTTCATCCTTTGTTTTGACGATGCTGTACGGCGCGACTTCACAGCCCGCGGCTTGAATTGCTTTTTTCTCTGTTTCACGGTTTTGGGTAATGAGCAGCAGCTCACTTCCTTGCGGGAGATACGCATGATCTTTTAGCCAATGCAGCGCATCATAGTCGATGTTTTCAAACTCATACGTGATGATATCGCTGATTTCTGCCAATTTTCGAATCGCTTTACGGTCATTATAATGAGCGGTAATTTCGACATCCGCAACCTGCCCGCAAGGCGAATCTTTCACCGGATCAACGACAGCGACTTTATACCCCATTTGTTTGGCGGACACAGCCATCATTTTTCCAAGCTGCCCGCCGCCGATAATGCCGATTACAGCTCCCGGATTGATGATTTGTTTAGACAAGCTGATCACTGCTTTCTAACACCGTCTGTTTTATATTTTCTCTTCTCTCTTCCAGCTGATGGGCAAGATTTTCGTCAAAAGCTGACAAAATTTGCGCCGCTAACAGGCCTGCGTTCACAGCGCCCGCTTTGCCGATGGCTGTTGTCGCAACAGGCACGCCCCCAGGCATTTGGACGATGGAAAGAAGCGAATCCATTCCGTTCAGCGCCTTTGACTGAACCGGAACTCCGATGACCGGCAGTGTGGTTTTCGCCGCCGTCATCCCTGGCAGATGTGCCGCCCCTCCGGCACCGGCAATAATCACCTTGATGCCTCTATCTCTGGCAGTTTCAGCGTATTCAAACATCAAATCAGGCGTCCGATGAGCGGAAACGACCTTTTTTTCGTACGGAACATTAAGTTCGTCAAGTATGTCGCATGCGTTTTTCATTGTCTCCCAGTCGGAAGTGCTTCCCATGATGATTCCTACTAGCGGCTGCATTCTGTTCCCCACCTTCTACTGCTTTTGTTTTCAGAAAATAAAAAATACCCGCTCTGCATTGCACTTATGAGGAAGCAATACAAACCGGGCATGGTACATGTATCGTCAGTCGTTCGCTTCTGCGATATATCCATGTCAGTTTTATCGATCACTTTCCTGCATAGTCCGGCAATTTACGGTTGCCGGGTAGAAACTTATGGGCCATATTCCCAAGATTATATGAGGTCGTGTTTTGATTTCATGTTTATCTTAACAACGGACATGGATAATGTCAACGATATTATCGAACGATACAAAAATTCATTCTACTAATGTTCGTGTTTTAGATCAATTTCCCTTCAAATACGATTTTTTTCCCGCACGGAACGATCTGAATTGACCCATTTTCCTTCTTTTCCATAAAAACAGGCTCTTCCATCCGCCGTACAGGCAGATATCCTTCTTCTTTCATTTGCTGAAGGACCGCATCAATCGTTTGCTGCTCTGTCACTTCAAACTTTTTCTTCTTCGGCTTTGCCATTATTCTTTAATTCTCCTCTTCTTCACCGCTTTGACCCAGAAGCCGCCGTGGATTGTTTTTGGTTCATACGCAATAATAAATGCTTTTGAATCTAATGTTTTAATCGTATCATACAACTGGAGTTCATATCTTCTCGGCGTCAGAATCTGAAGAGCTGTGCGGTCGCCTTCAAGACCGCCGGCCACCCAATTCGTCACGCCGTAGCCTTTTTCCCGAAGCTGCTTCGGAAGATCAAGATCGAGCTCTTTCGTAATCACATTGACCATAATATAGCCAAGCGCCAATTTTTCTTCTATTTTCATGCCGACAATGACGCCAAGACCGTAACCGAGCGCATACGCAATCACATTTTGAATCTGGTCTAAATTATCGAGGACCAGACTCAATCCTGTCACATAAACCAGTATTTCAATCGTACTGATGCCCGCTGCTAAATACCGTTGGCCTTTCAGTGTTAAAATCATTCTTATTGTAAAAAATGATACATAGACAATATTAATAATGAGAATTATGAGTACCATAGCTATCCCATTTGATAAGATGGTTTGCATCATTTTATTTCATCCCCCTACTCTTCAGCTTGCTCAAAGCATTCATATTCTACTAGAGAAATGAGCCGTTTACAATCAGCTTCGCACGTAAGCTTAAGCAAAATATTTCGACATGCTTTAACAGGTTGAACAGTAGTAGTTTACCCTCTTTCTCGCCTTTTCAAAATCAAAACAAAAAAGCCCGCTTATCAGCAGACTTACCTCTTCTCATCTATTGTCAGATCTCTTTTTTCATTTTCTGAAGGGACTTGTATTCTTTTTCAAGCTCACTCAGCGTATAATCAGCCAGTTGTTCCCCTCTTCCCTGATAAAACTCCGAAAGCAGTAATTTGGTTTTTAAAAATTGTTTCTTTTGATTAATCGCGCGGCGAAGTACATCAGCCATGTCCATCATCCTCCTTAAACATAAAGGTTTGTGCGCTGGACGTTTACAGCATTTTCCCCATCATACATGGATTAATCCTACAAATCAACTATGTTTTTTAGATATATTTGTAAAAAGTGTGACATTAAAAAAACCGGCTAAGAGCAGCCGGTTTTTTCATTAAAGCGGAATCAGCGACGCCGTGAAATATTCAGAAATAAACGGCCACGTCACCGCCGTAAACAGCAGCGCTACCGCTACCACAGCAAATACACAATAGATATAGTCAATCGGTGCATCCTGTGCCGCCTGGTACTCACGCTGCACATACAGCGCCATCATAAAAAAGATTGAAAACAAAATCAGCACTGTAAACAGAACTGTCAGCATCGGGATATTCACGATCGCAAAGATCAGCCAAAGGATTGAAACAGCAATCACCGGTACAAGCAAGGAACCCAAACCGGCTGCCGCTTCTCTGAACGTCACCTTCTGCTTCATCATATAGCGGGAGACAGCCCATATAGCAAAGACCATTACCGCAAAAAAGATCAGCAAATACACAAGAACAACTAAAAACCCGTCATAGAAAGCATGATGTCGTTCTCCGAAACCGAGCGGCCGATTCCAGCTCGCCTTTAACTGAAACCAGTTCCCGATTGAAAAGATGATACTAAAGATAAGCATTGAAATCAGGCCATACTTATAATGTGAAAAACCATCCGTTACGACGGTTTTCGCCGGTGATTTTAAAATCGAGAACGCAAAGCCGCAATATCTGTTAATCGCTGCCCATACCGACGCAAGCTTGTCTTTAGCAATTGATTCACCGCGTTCTTTGTGCGGTTTCTGCTTTTGTTTTTGCTTCTGCTTGCTTTGCCGGCTCGCAGTCCTGGACATTCTCGATAACGGCTCTTCATCTGCATCTATTCTTTCACTCTGGTTAACTTCTTCCTCAAACGTTTCTTTTCTTTCTTCCGTCATGTCAGCAACTCCTATCAAAAAAATACGGCGGAATACCATTCAGCAAGAAAATAAAACACTTATATAAGGTACCGAAGCCTTCCTGAACAGTCAAGTCATTTCCATTTAAGTAAAGCATGGCGGCACATCTACATGACGGTATATCGTATGAAATGGTTTTACCTTTTGCAACAAAAAAACCAGCTGCGCCCGCAGCTGGTTTTCATTCTTTATTTTAAGAAGATAAAGTACAGGATAAATATGACAAACAGCCCGTACATGATTGGATGAACCTCTTTGGCTTTTCCTTTGCACACCATCGTAATCGGGTAGAAAATAAACCCGATGGCAATCCCAGTCGCAATGCTGTACGTTAACGGCATCATGATCATGGTAAGGAAAGCAGGAACGGCCACTTCGAACTTATCCCAAGCGATTTTGCCAAGCGGCGCCACCATCAGTGCGCCAACAATGATCAGCGCCGGAGCTGTTACGTTTGAAGTAACAACGGATAGAAGCGGTGAGAAAAATGTAGCCAATAAAAAGAGAATCCCAGTTACAATAGCCGCAAATCCTGAACGGGCACCTGCAGCAACACCTGAGCTTGATTCCACATAAGAAGTTGTAGTAGACGTACCAAGCACGGCACCGATTACAATGGAAGATGAATCAGCTAAAAGCGCACGGCCCGCACGCGGCAATTTGTTTTCCTTCATTAAACCAGCTTGAGTCGCCACAGCAACAAGTGTACCCGCTGTATCAAAAAATCCGACAAACAAGAACGTTAAAATGACGATCAGCATTTGGACGGAGAAAATATCCGGCAGGTGTATCCACGCTTGTCCGAAAGTCGGCGCAAGGCTCGGCACACTGCCGATAATTTGAGACGGAACCGGAACCAATCCGAAAATCATGCCGGCCACCGCTGTTAACAGCATCCCGATAAACACGCCTGCGTTCACGCGAAGCACCATTAAAATAACTGTTACAATCACACCGAAAATCGTTAACAGCACAGGGCCGCTGTGAATGTTTCCGATTGTGACAAGTGTAGAAGAGTTCGCTGTAATAATTCCTGAACCTTGTAAGCCAACGAATGTAATAAACAGTCCGATTCCCGCGCCGACTGCCAATTTCAGCTCAGGCGGAATGGCGTTGATGATTTTTTCACGAAAACCTGTTAAAGAAAGAGCAACGAAAATAAGACCTGAAATAAAAACACCAGACAAAGCTGCCTGCCATGAAATGCCCATACCGAGGACGACAGAAAACGCAAAAAACGCGTTCAGTCCCATACCGGGCGCGATGGCAATCGGATATCTCGCTATCAATCCCATTAAGATACAGCCTGCTGCAGACGCCAGCGCTGTCGCTGTAAAGACCGCACCCTGGTCAATTCTCAGCGCCTCCGGAAAATCTTTCACGCTCTCCAAAGCAAGCGTAATCGGATTGACGAACAGAATATATGCCATAGACAAAAAAGTCGTTAATCCGCCAATGATTTCATTGCGATAGCTGGTGCCCAGCTCATCAAACTGAAAAAACTTTTTCAAGCTATTTGACTCCCTTCACTCTTTGCTATTTATTCTGTCCTGAAAACGCCAAATAAAAAACGCCCCAATTATATTGGGACGCTTGACTACAGACGGATTCCAGCTTGAATAAATAAACGTGTTTTATTTATATCAAACGAAAGAAATGTTTACGTAGTCAAGCCATTTACGGTAGCTTGGTAGAAACTTGCGAGCCATATTCCCGCGATTATACGAATTCATCTTATTTGATTTCTGTGTCTATTGTACCAAGATCATTTTGAAATGACAATATAAATAACGAACATTACTTATTAAAAAAATTGGTTTATTCGTCTATTGACTAAATTGGCAACAATGATAAAAACCGTATGCATGGCTTCATACGGCTTTTCAACTTACTAATGATTTTATGTTACAGGCTGACTCACCTGATGCACTGGTACAGTAAACGAGAATGGCTTTAGTTGAATCAGGTCATTTAAAATGCCTTTATCAATATACAGACCGTATTCATTAAACTCAAAATGCTTTAAAGACAGCTTATCAAGATAAGGTCATTCAATTCAAAAGTTGATACCATTTCGGCTGTGTCCATATTCTTCACTTCAGCTTTATTCCATTTTAAATAATAACCTTCTTCATAATAAGCCATTGGATCAGACCATGATTGCATTTTTTTCATATCACCAAGGCCAATCATTTCGCCTATATTCACTAAGTCATCTTTTGACATATTTGAAGTATCAACTCCAGTGAAACGGTAATGAACCAATACTTTCCTCCCTTCTTGTTTAATGTTATTGATTTCTATCCCTATGTTTTGATGCTTTGTTTCCGAAAGACGATACGGCATCTCTGCATTTAGCGGAACGATTTCACTGTCCTCAGCCTCAGATCTAATATCTGCTATTAATGTTAGCTTTTTCGCTTTTGGATTGATTGGTGATTCTAGCTGTGTTTGTCCTTTTGCTCTTACCGTTCTCCCATTTATTTTTTTCCGGTCTCCAAGTTCAATGTTTGACGATGTCATCTCATATGTGTTTCCTAAATCATCTTTGACTTCGTTAATTTCAACCGTATCATGCTTTGCTAAACCTTGATAATCAATTGTAAATTGAAGGACAGATCCAAGTTTCCCGTTCTCCACTTGAATATTGGAAAATTGATAACGATTATGATAAGCCGATACAATTTTTGCGCTTTCTAAATAACTAGTTTTGCTTTTGGCAATAGGCAGTTTAAATCTCCAATTCCCCTGTATTTCATTAATATGAGTAATCACAAAAGGCACGGTATCCCCATTTTTTATTTCAGTACCATTTGTATAAATCCTTAATTGTCCTGCGTATTGCTTATTATTTAATTTTTTAAGCATTAAAGAATCGTAGTTGATTGAAAAGTTGTCGTTATAACTCGTTTCGTCGACATCATACATGATCTCTTTTTCATCAGACTGGAAGTTATCAACAGTGAAGTTATAAACAAGCTGTCCGGCATCGTAATAGGAGCTGTTTACAGAAACAGTGATTCCCCTGGACTCTGCTTTTTCATTTAAAGCTGTGACCAAATTGCTTTTAAACAATGATAGACCAACTTTATCTTGAAAATCTTTATAAATTTGTCCGACAATGGGGATGCTTCCCATCGCTTTGTTTACAGAGGGAAGAAAAAGACCAGATGATAAATACAATATACATACCACAGCAGCAATAGCCATTCCATTTGTAATAGGTCGTGCCCATTTAAAACGGCGCCTTGTGTTACTTTCATTTTCAGCACGAACGACAGCTTGATGTATTGCCTTTTTGAGTGCTTTCTTTGGCACTGCTATGTCATCATACATCTGCTTCACTTGGTGTTTGTCCATTTGTTTTGATCCTCCTTTTCCAGCTCCTGTTTCAATGCTTTTCTCGCTCTATGTAAATGTGTTTTAATTGTGCCTTCTGCCATACCTGTTTGTTCAGCTATCATTGATATTGAATAATCTTGAAAATAATATAGCTGAATCGTGAGCTGAACATGTTCATCAAGTGTATCAAGTGCATTTCGCAGGTCTATATATTCCTCAATATTACCTTGAGCGATTCCAGTGTCGTGATGTTTCTCAAACGGAACCAATTCTCCTTTCTTTTTAGTCATGGCAAAAATGGAATTAATCAATATTCGAGTAAGCCACGTTAAAAAATACTTTGGCTCTTCTAGTTTTTCTATACTGATAAAAGCTTTATAAGCTGTTTCCTGTACAGCATCAAGTGCATCTTCTTTATTTCTTAAATAGAGATAAGCTGTTTTATATAAAGTCTCCTGATGTGCCAGCATAAGCTTTTCAAAGGCCCGAGCATTTCCTTTTCTCGCCTTTGTAATCAATCTTTCTTCCTTCACCTTATCCACCTCCTATGTTGTTAGATACGAAAATTGTCGAAACGGTTTCAAAAAGTTAACAAAAAAACGTCCCTTTTATAAAAGGGACGTTTTTTCATTGTTGTTATTTACTTATTCCCACTCAATCGTCGCAGGCGGCTTACTTGTAATATCGTACACCACGCGGTTAATGTGCTTCACTTCGTTTACGATACGTGTCGAAATGACTTCAAGCACATCCCACGGGATACGCGCCCAGTCAGATGTCATGCCGTCGATTGATGTAACGGCGCGGATTCCAATTGTGTAATCATATGTTCTTGCGTCACCCATAACACCGACGCTGCGGATGTCAGGAAGAACAGTGAAGTATTGCCAGATATCACGCTCTAATCCGTGATTTGCAATTTCTTCACGCAAAATCGCATCTGATTCACGAACGATTTCAAGTTTCTCTTCTGTTACTTCGCCAAGAACACGGATTCCGAGTCCCGGTCCTGGGAATGGCTGGCGCCACACGATTTCATCCGGAATGCCGAGCTCTGTGCCAAGCGCGCGCACTTCGTCTTTGAAGAGCGTGTTTAACGGTTCGATCAGTTCAAACTGCATGTCTTCAGGAAGCCCGCCGACATTGTGGTGAGATTTGATCGTTTGCGCCGTTGCTGTACCGCTCTCGATGATATCCGTGTAAAGCGTTCCTTGGGCAAGGTAGTCGATGCCTTTGAGCTTGTCCGCTTCATCATCGAACACGTAAATGAATTCATTACCGATGATTTTGCGTTTTTGCTCAGGGTCAGAAACGCCTTTTAGTTTATTTAAGAATCTGTCTTTCGCGTCTACTTTAATTACGTTCATGTTAAAGCCTTCGCTGAATGTTTTCATAACACCTTCAGCCTCGCCTTTACGGAGAAGACCATGATCTACAAAGATACAAGTCAGCTGGTCGCCGATCGCTTTATGAATCAAAACAGCAACAACAGAGGAATCAACGCCGCCGCTTAGCGCGCAAAGAACCTGCTTGTCTCCGACCGTTTCACGGATTTTTTGCATTTCAATTTCGATAAAGTTCTCCATTGACCATTCGCCTTCGCATTCGCAAACGCCGAATACAAAGTTTTTCAGAAGATCATTGCCGTATTCAGAGTGGCGCACTTCCGGGTGGAACTGAACGCCGTACCATTTTTTGTCCGCTTTGCTCATCGCTGAATTCGGGCAGTGATGGCTTGTCGCGTCAACAGTGAAGCCTTCAGGAACTTCTACAACCAAATCACCATGGCTCATCCAAACCACTTGTTCGTTCGGAAGATCTTTGAACAAATCAGGTGTGCCTTCGATGCGGATGTTTGCTTTTCCGTATTCACGCTGGCTTGCCGCTTCAACTTTACCGCCAAGGTAATGAGTCATCAGCTGCATGCCGTAGCAAATTCCCAAAACAGGAATATCAAGCTCGAAAATTTTCTCGTCACAGCGGAAAGAGTTTTCATCATACACACTGTTTGGACCGCCGGATAAAATAATTCCTTTTGGATTCATTTCTTTAATTTCTTCAGCCGTCAATGTATGTGGATGCAGCTCGCTGTATACACCGAATTCACGGATACGGCGTGTAATCAGCTGGTTATACTGACTGCCGAAATCAAGGACAAGAATCATTTCATTCACTAACTTTGTCATGGTTGTCACCTAATCTCCTCTAAGTTTTTTGACACAGAAAAAAACGAGGACAGATATGAAGCACGCTCCGCCCTCTTTGGCAAGGCCGTTTGCCGGAGTCAGGCAACTCGCTCCCAGACTCCGATAATATTCACTAATTCTAACAACACGTTGATAAGCGGTCAAGACCATCTTCTTTTAATTAAATTTTCCCATAACTCTCTTGATTCATTCCAAAGCGACGCTGAATCTTCATTTCTGTACAACGCCCGTTCATAGCGTAATGTCAGCTTTGACATGTCTTCCATGTCGTATTTTTCATCGATTCGTTTCGCATAATCACGCAGCGTTTCACTGTCTTGTTTCGGCAGTCCCCTTCTCTTCATCTGTTTCAGGAGGGCGCCGTACGCCTCAAAAAACACGTGCTGATCGCTGCGCCGCTTCAATTTTCTCACAACGAAAGCTGGCATCCATAACGAACGGAAAACATACAGCAATACCGCTGCTAACAGGAGGACTATCAGGACTGAAAGTGCTGCATACCAGCCTGCACCGGCATTTGCGTGTGGAGCGGTCGATTTTTTAGAAACAGCTGGCTCCCGTTTTTCCTTTTGTTTCTCCTCTTTTTCCGGCTGTTTTTTTTCTTCTTTCTGTTCTTTCTTCGTTTTCTCCTGCGAGCTGCTTTCGCTGCCGGAATCCTTTGTGTCATTAGAGGAAGTAAATTCAGCCGGATTTGTAAACCCTTTAGTCGGCTCAAATGTGACCCAGCCCTGTTCCGGGAAATACACCTCTACCCAGGAATGGGCGTTGTTATTTGTCACTTCGTAGATGCTGCCGTTTTTGTTCCCTGCTTCTTTATATTCACCGGACGTATAACCCTTTACCCAGCGGGCCGGAATGCCGGCCGAGCGCAGGAGCACGACCATTGAGGAAGAAAAGTTATCACAGTAGCCCATCTTTGTTTCAAACAGAAACTGATCGACATAATCCTCATCATTCTTTGGGATGGTCACGTTTTCGGTCTCATATGTGAACTCATCTGATCCTAAATAGTCCTCAACCGCTTTCACCTTATCAAACATATTGTCGTGATCCTGAGTCAGCTTGATCGCAAGGGTTTTCACCCGCTCAGGCAGTGTATCCGGCAGCTGCATATAGCGGTCGCTGAATGTGTATTCCTCACTATTTCTGACTTTCACCTTTCTCAGCTCATCCAGCTTATAGACCGGGGAGTTGTACGATACTGTATAGCTCCCCATATTTCTGACCTTACCAGCTTGTTCACTGATCGGAGAAATTTGTTCCGTATTCCCGTTCATCTCGAGTGAGACAGCCCGCTTTGGCTGAATGGCTTCAGCACCGATCGGATACATCACATGGTTATATCCGTAGTGATCATCGACCTTTACACGAACAGTGCTGCGCTCTGTCGAAACCTTGTGGTCAAACCACAGATTTTCAACTTTTCCTCCGCTAAGCTGATAGGACATGCCTGTGTCTGTTTCAATCCAGCCTTTTCCTGTATACGTATCCTTCGTTTCCACCCGGAAATACGTGCGCTCTTTTCCCTGCCATGTAAAAACAGGGGTATCATCCTGCTGAAACGGGCCGCCGAGCGATTCATCATGGTTCCCGTATCCGATTTTGCTTTCTCCAGCCGGCACACGGTCCTGATTGGTGATTTTTTTGAGAAAAGGCACGGGATCAGGCCAAGCCGGATCTGATTTCGGAGCGGCAAGTCCGAATCCCACTGCAGCCAAAATGAATACAGATAGAGGAAGAACAGACGCTTTTGGCAGCGTAATTCTTTCCATCAGCCTGATGCGTTCTAAGTATAAAAGGCCCAGCATAAAAAAGCCGATCAGCACAATACGGATGACGGCAAAAGTGGCGTCATATGGCGTAAAGGTATCAAGAATCGTAATATACGCTACTGTCATCATAAAGAAAAACAAGATTCTTCTCTGGTAAATCACCCAATAATGAAGGAGATAAACCAGCAGCCACAGCAGCACAAAAAAGAGCAGGGTCCGAAACGAAGGAATCATATCATTCCATTGCCCTGTTTGAATCAGCATGATATTCAAATAAACATCCTGCAAAAAAGAGCCGACCCAGCTCAAGTCAAATAGAGATCCTTGATAAAACAGGATGTGTATCGAGATCAACGTAAATAAGACACAAAAAGGAACGGTGACAAACCACCTCATCCTGAAAAAGGTCAGCAGAAACGTCAAGCCGATAAAGACAATAAAAAAGCCTGTATGTTTCGTATCTGTAAAACTGTCAAGCGGCCTGAGCCACTCCCACAGCAATAAAAATGCCAAAAAATAAAATAACAGCAAGCTCAAACGGCTTCCTTTCTGATCATCGTGCGGCATGTGCACCCGTCACCTCTCTTTCTAAACAACACGCGAAACTCCGCCGCCCCTCATGACCTGAACTCTGATTTGGCGTTTCAACATGCGTTCGATCATGACATTTTCAGCTTGAGAAAGCTCAGCATCTTTCTCTTTTGCCAGTATCACTGTAACTCGGCCGCCCCCAATTTCTGCTATGTTCAGCAAATCCTCCGTGAACTGCCCCGTGACGAGCACTCTATCAGCCTGGCGAACAGACGGTTTCCCCAGCTCCTCACGTACATAGCGGCTTACCGGGTCAGCCGCATCACAATGAGCGACGGCTAAATGATGAAGCATGTGCTTAAAATGCTGCTCACCCTCCTGAACAGGAAAAATTGTTTTTTCCTTTCCGACTGAGGCCAAGCCTGCCCCCGCGCCGTTTTTCAAAACAGAATGAAGAATCGAAGCTGTCACAGAAATGACCTCTTCAAATGCTTCAGAGGGAAAACGGTCCATCAGAAGAAACAGGTTTTTGCTTCGAGACGGTTCAAATTCCTTTGTCATCAGCTGGCTCCGCCGTGCAGAAGTCTTCCAGTCTAGTGCAGCAAACCTGTCTCCCGGCTGATAATTGCGCACACTCGCTGCGACTGCAGAATGGTGCTGATGAACTGGAGAAGAACCGCTTACACCATCTTCCTGATGCCTCTCATTCACCTGATAAGGAAGACGCTGAAAAGACGGATAAACAAACAGAGTATCTTTCAGCTCATAAAAAGCTGTTTTTTCAATCAAGCCAAGAACATCCCCGGTCCGCACCCTGACAGCATGAAAATGATGCTCCCCGCGCGGTACCCGAGCTAATTCATACGACATCGTCATGCTCTGTTTAAACCAAGGAAAAACGAGCCGTTTGCCCGGGGCCTCCCCTCGGTTCAATGACCCGATTCCTTCTGGCAGGCAATCTTCAATCACCATATACATCAGGGGAAACGGCAGCGTTCTCCTCAGTGTAATCAACACGGCCAGCCTGTCCCCCGCATGCAATTGTGTTTTGGCCATTTGCCGTGAAGCCTGAAAAGAGCGGAGCGGGTACAGCGCAAGCAGCCCGGCATACACCACAAAAGGGAGAAATGCATAAAACAAAAACCAGCTGACAAAGCCGCCCTGAAACATCGCATAAGAAAAAACAGCAGCCGTCAATAACGTTAATACAATCAGCTTCCATCCATAAACGAGCCATTGCCATTTCTTCTTCATCAGCGGATCGACGACCTTTGAACCGGCACCTTCACGGTGGACATGATCTCCTGTACTATCGCTTCTGCCTGTACCCCTTCAAATTTCGCCTCCGGCTGCAGCAGCATCCGGTGCGGCAGCGCAAAAGGAGCCAAATATTGAATATCATCCGGAATGACATAGTCGCGATGATGCAGCAGCGCGTATGCTTGGGCCGCTTTCATCAGAGCGATTGATCCGCGCGGACTGACGCCTAATTGAACAGAGGCATGATGTCTCGTTTTCTGCACGAGTTCAACAATATATTCTTTTATGCTGTCATCGGCACGGACATGTTGCACTTCCTGCTGCAATCGGATGAAGTCTTCTCTTGTAATAACCGGCTCAAGTGTCTCAATCGGATGGCTTTTTTCCTGAAGAGATAAAACATCCAGCTCCTCATTAAAGGACGGATAGCCCATGCGAAGCTTAAATAAAAAACGGTCAAGCTGGGCTTCCGGCAAAGGATAGGTCCCTTCATATTCGACCGGGTTTTGCGTTGCCATCACAAAAAACGGAGCGGCAAGCGGCATCGTATGTCCATCTACCGTTACACTTCCCTCTTCCATCGCTTCAAGCAAAGCAGACTGTGTCTTCGGAGAGGTCCGGTTGATTTCATCGGCAAGTACGATGTTTCCCATAATCGGGCCGGGACGGTATTCAAATTCCATCGTTTTCGCATTATAGATGGATACGCCTGTGACATCAGATGGCAGCAAATCCGGAGTGAACTGGATTCTTTTGAAGTCGGCGCCGATTGACTTTGCCAGCGCGCGGACCATCATCGTTTTACCGACTCCAGGCACATCCTCAAGCAGCACATGCCCTTTGGCAAGAATGGCTGCTAAACTGAGTATGGCGATGTCTCGCTTTCCAACCATTACTCTATTAATATGGTCAACTGCTTTCCCCAGCAAAGGATGCAGGTCTTCTTGATATGCCATTCTTTTCCTCCTAGTCATCTACAAAATTCATCATAATGTAACCTAACTTTACCACAAAAAGCAATCTGTATAAAAAAACGATTCTAGCAAATTGTTTCCAATAAAGCAGGCCAAAACACACAAAAAAGCTTCCTATGGCAGGAAGCTTTATTATTTGTGTTCTAAAGGCTCCATATGAACATGTGAATAATCAATCGCATGCTCCTCCTTCATTCTCCGCTCAATTTCATTGGCAATATCGTGGCTTTCCGTAATATTTAAATCTGCCGATACCTCAACCACCACATCAACGTAAACCGTACTGCCCAAGTATCTCGCTTTAATGTCTTTTAAACGGCTCACACCGGAGACCTTTTCGATCGTCTGTTTATAAGCTGACATGTCCTTTACGTCAAAGCCATCTGTCAATGAGTGAGATGATTCTTTAAAAATATCCCATGCCGTTTTGCAAATGAGAAGGCCGATTACAAACGCCGTTACCGTATCAATCCAAGCCAAGTGGAATTGCGCGGCTATAATTCCGATAAATGTGCCGATGCTGACGAACGCATCTGATTTATTATCAGCGGCCGCCGCAAGGAGCGCTTGACTCTTCACCTTTTTGGCCAGCCTTTTATTGTATTGGTAGACCAGCAGCATCAGGGCTGCCCCGCCCGCTGCCGTCCAAGCCGCAATCAAATCCGGTGTCTCCTGCTTAGCAGAAAAAATAGACTCACCGGCGCTGAACAGCACTTGCAGCCCGACAACCATCATAATAAACGATGCAATAAGTGATGCAATTGTTTCTGCACGGAAGTGGCCGTATGGATGATCTTCGTCAGGAGGCTTTTGTGAGATGCGGAGGCCGATCAGTACAGCAACAGAAGCAATAATGTCAGTTGTGTTATTCAACCCGTCTGCCGTCAGTGCTTCAGAGTGAAAAAGATAACCGATGATCAGCTTCATCACGGACAGAACAAGATACGCGGCAATACTGACCAGCGCCCCGGATTCTCCCTTTTTCAGTTCATCATATCTCTCCATACAAAACCTCCTCTCCGTTCGTGTTTTCCTATTATTATGATACAAAGCTGAAACGCAGTGGGTCTACAGAAACATGATTCACCAACCACAGAAAAATAGTGACAATAGAACACTCTTTCTCTAAGCCAATTTATTTTCTCATCCGAAAACCGCTTCAACTTCAATGATACCAATACTTCTGACGATCTTCCATATTTTCAAAATTATGACAAATCACAAAAATGAATAATTAACGGAACATTTTTTCTTTTATTCCAGCGTCTCGCTGAAAATACCGCCAATAAAACACTACAAATTTGAAATAATATGTTATATTTTCTTACACGAATTTTCGACAAACTGTATATTTATGATAGAGTTTCAATTATCATAATATTCAGTAATGATTACATTTTTAAAGGAGGTAATTTATGAACCAGACTCAACCAGGATTGAAAAAAGAATTAAAGACCCGCCATATGACAATGATTTCGATTGCCGGCGTAATCGGAGCCGGACTATTTGTAGGCAGCGGTTCAGTGATTCACTCGACCGGGCCCGGTGCCATAGTTTCTTACGCGTTAGCCGGATTATTAGTGATTTTTATCATGAGAATGCTCGGAGAGATGTCTGCGGTAAACCCGACGAGCGGATCGTTTTCTCAATACGCTCATGATGCCATCGGACCGTGGGCAGGATTTACAATCGGATGGCTGTATTGGTTTTTCTGGGTGATTGTCATCGCGATCGAAGCCATCGCCGGCGCCGGCATTATTCAATACTGGTACCACGATATTCCGCTGTGGCTGACAAGTTTGATTTTGACGATCGTGCTTACCCTGACAAACATCTACTCTGTTAAGTCATTCGGTGAGTTTGAATATTGGTTCTCCCTCATTAAAGTTGTGACCATCATCGCTTTTTTAATCGTTGGTTTTGCCTTTATTTTTGGCATTGCTCCTGGCAGTGAACCAGTCGGTTTTTCAAATATCACAGGCAAAGGCGGTTTTTTTCCGGAAGGCGTCGGCTCCGTATTGCTCGGGATTGTCGTTGTCATCTTCTCCTTTATGGGTACAGAAATTGTCGCCATTGCAGCAGGTGAAACATCCAACCCGGTTGAATCCGTGACAAAAGCGACCCGATCCGTTGTATGGCGCATCATCGTCTTTTACGTTGGCTCTATCGCCATTGTTGTGGCACTTTTGCCTTGGAATTCAGCAAATATATTAGAAAGCCCTTTCGTCGCTGTACTTGAGCATATTGGCGTGCCGGCCGCAGCGCAGATTATGAACTTTATCGTCCTCACAGCCGTACTCTCTTGCCTGAATTCAGGTTTGTACACCACATCCAGAATGCTGTATTCACTCGCAGAAAGAAACGAGGCGCCGCGCCGTTTTATGAAATTGAGCAAAAAAGGTGTTCCCGTACAGGCAATTGTCGCCGGAACCTTTTTCTCCTATATCGCAGTTGTAATGAACTACTTTTCACCGGATACTGTCTTTTTATTCTTGGTCAATTCATCAGGCGCAATTGCTTTGCTCGTCTATCTAGTCATCGCTGTGTCGCAGCTGAGAATGCGAAAAAAACTCGAAAAAACAAACCCGGAAGCATTGAAGATCAAAATGTGGCTCTTCCCTTTCCTAACCTACTTGACTATCATCGCCATCTGCGGAATTTTAGTATCTATGGCATTTATTGATTCCATGAGGGATGAACTGCTTCTGACAGGCGTCATCACGGGCATTGTTCTGATTTCTTACCTTGTGTTCAGAAAACGCAAGGTGAGGGAGAAAGCAGCAGCCAAACCAGTCACACAGCAGCAGCCCGACATCCTGCCTTAATGCCGATCACATCCTAAACGGTCTGCCGTTTAGGATGTTTTATTTCTTCTGCAGGCAGCGGCACACAGATTTTTTTGTAACCATCACGTCCTTATTGTCATTAACTATAGTACCAATTTGGAAAATTTAAATAAGGACAGATGAAAATGACACTTGAAAAATTTGTGGATGCTCTCCCAATCCCAGATACACTAAAGCCAGTGCAGCAATCAAAAGAAAAAACATACTACGAAGTCACCATGGAAGAATGCGCCCATCAGCTTCACCGCGATCTCCCTCCAACCCGCTTGTGGGGCTACAACGGCTTATTTCCCGGGCCTACCATTGAAGCCAACAGAAATGAAAACGTTTATGTGAAATGGATGAATAACCTTCCTTCAGAGCATTTCCTACCGATTGATCACACCATTCATCACAGTGACAGCCAGCATGAAGAGCCAGAAGTAAAGACTGTCGTTCATTTACACGGAGGCGTCACGCCAGATGATAGTGACGGGTATCCAGAGGCTTGGTTCTCTAAAGACTTTGAACAAACAGGCCCTTATTTTAAACGAGAGGTTTATCACTATCCGAATCAGCAGCGCGGTGCGATTTTGTGGTATCACGATCATGCCATGGCGCTCACCAGGCTGAATGTCTATGCCGGGCTTGTCGGCGCCTATATCATTCATGATCCAAAAGAAAAACGCCTAAAGCTGCCTTCCGGCGAATACGATGTGCCGCTCCTTATCACTGACCGCACGATCAATGAGGACGGTTCTTTGTTTTATCCAAGCGGGCCTGAAAACCCTTCCTCGTCAGTGCCTAACCCTTCAATCGTTCCGGCTTTTTGCGGAGAAACCATACTCGTGAACGGGAAGGTATGGCCATACTTTGAGGTCGAACCGAGGAAATACCGCTTCCGCGTCATCAATGCCTCCAATACAAGAACCTATAACCTGTCACTAGATAACGGCGGAGAATTTATTCAGATCGGTTCAGACGGAGGGCTCCTGCCTCGCTCTGTTAAACTGAACTCTTTCAGTCTTGCGCCTGCTGAACGTTATGACATCATCATTGACTTCACAGCCTATGAAGGGCAATCGATCATTTTGGCAAACAGCGAGGGCTGTGACGGTGACGTTAATCCAGAAACAGATGCGAATATTATGCAATTCAGAGTCATAAAACCATTGACGCAAAAAGACGAAAGCAGAAAGCCGAAGTACCTCGCCTCATACCCTTCAGTGCAGAATGAAAGAATACAAAACATCAGAACACTGAAACTGGCAGGCACCCAAGACGAATACGGCAGACCCGTCCTCCTCCTCAATAACAAACGCTGGCACGATCCCGTCACAGAAGCACCAAAAGTCGGCACAACTGAAATATGGTCCATCATCAATCCGACGCGCGGAACACATCCGATCCACCTGCACCTGGTCTCCTTCCGTGTGCTAGACCGGCGTCCGTTTGATATCGCGCGCTATCAAGAAAGCGGGGAATTGTCCTACACCGGCCCGGCTGTTCCGCCGCCGCCAAATGAAAAGGGCTGGAAAGACACCATTCAATCCCACGCCGGTGAAGTCCTGAGAATTGCGGCAACATTCGGGCCGTACAGCGGACGATACGTATGGCACTGCCATATTCTTGAGCATGAAGACTATGACATGATGAGGCCGATGGATATAATAGATCCTCATAAATAACCCGACAAAACTTGCCTCTTGCAGGCAAGTTTTTCTTTATGAAACTTTTGGCCCTATTTATCGTATTACGTAAAAACAGCAAAAAGGAGCTGCTTGTTATGCTGACACACGGCCTACATGAAAAAACAAAGCAATACATTTCCATTTATGCTGAATTAAAATCAAAATTAAAGTGGAAAGTTTTACACGATCAGATATTAATGCTCATTTCTTCTGCATATATTGTGAATAAAAGAGAGTTTGATTTTCAGCGCTTTTATGATTTTAGCAGCTATATCAAATCAAACATCGGCAGCTTCTCAACACTCAATTCACACCATCGTTTTACCGTCGCTTCCTTTCTGGACATTCATTTTCAGCAGGAAGCCAAACAAGCATTTCTCGCTTTTATCGACAGATACAACGAGATGGTGAGGCTTGGATACAAACGGGACATTTTCACTTACCTATCCGCTCTTATCCTACTCACCGGCAAGTCCGAAGCGATCAATCAAAAAGAACAGATGAGCTTGGGCCTCTCTGTTTATCAGCAGATGAAAAAACAGCACTATTTCCTCACGTCAACTCATAATATCCCGCTTGCTGTATTGCTGGCCGGGAATGGGAAGGGATTACAGGTGCTGAATAAAGCGGAAGCGTGTTACCAGCAGCTGTCGAAAGACGGATTTCGCAAAGGCCAGCATTTACACCAAACCAGCCATATTCTTGCCCTGCATGCCGAAAAAGACGCTGAAACGCTTGTTTTGCAATGCAGAAAGCTATTTCAAACCATCACTGAATCTCACAAAAAACCCAAGGATGTCCATTACCCTGATCTGGCCCTGCTCACATTTCTGGAAGAGCCTGATATCAAAACCGTTCTGGCCATCACACACGAGCTGAACCAAGAAAAACAATTCAAATGGAAAAAAGAATTGAACTTCAAAATCGCTGTCAGCCTATATCTCAGTGAACATATGGAGAAAAATCTGCTGATGGAATCAGGACTGTACACAGCCATAGAAACCGCCATCCAGGCACAGCAGGCAGCCGCGACAGCTGCCATTATCAGCTCAACAGCAGCCAGCCATTCTCATGACGGAAACTAGAGGAGGAGAAACATGCCATACATCACATTGGAAGATCAGACGCGCCTATACTATGAAACACACGGCAGCGGTACACCGATCCTATTTATACATGGGGTGCTGATGAGCGGACAGTTTTTCCACAAACAACTCTCAGCACTCTCTGCCAATTATCAGTGTATTCGTCTCGATCTTAGAGGACACGGCGAATCCGACAAGGTCCTTCACGGACACACTATTTCCCAATATGCCCGTGACGTAAGGGAATTTCTGAACACAATGGAGCTCGATCGCGCCGTTCTTGCCGGCTGGTCAATGGGCGCTTTCGTCGTATGGGATTATCTCAATCAATTTGGGTATGATAACATACAAGCCGCTGTGATCATCGATCAATCAGCTTCCGATTATCAATGGGAGGGCTGGGAGCACGGCCCATTTGATTTTGACGGCTTAAAAACGGCAATGCACGCCATTCAGACCAACCCGCTGCCATTCTACAAGGACTTCATCCATAATATGTTCGCCGAACCGCCTGCCGAGACAGAAACAGAATGGATGCTGGCAGAAATCCTCAAACAGCCGGCTGCCATTTCAAGCACGATTTTATTTAACCAAACGGCTGCTGATTACCGCGGCACCCTCCAAAACATCAATGTGCCGACATTGCTGTGTTTCGGGGAAGACCGAAAATTTTTCTCTACAGCAGCTGGAGAACACTTGCGCAGCCATATTCCAAACTCGACGCTCGTTACCTTTTCTAAAAGCAGCCATTGCCCGTTTTTAGAAGAACCGGACGCTTTTAACAGCACCCTCCTCTCCTTTTTAGATGGGCTGATTGGAAAGTCATAAAGAAAAAGGAATTAGGAGATTAGGGAAAAGTATGAGACAATAAGAAATGTGCAGTAAAATACATGAGGGAAGAAGTGACTTTATGTCTTACTATAACAAACGAAATCAAGAACCGCTGCCAAAAGAAGATGTGAGTACTTGGGAATGCACAAAAGAAGACTGTAACGGCTGGACCCGAAAAAACTTTGCCAGCAGTGATACGCCATTGTGCCCTTTGTGCGGAAGTAAAATGGTCGACGGCATCCGTTCATTAGTGAATCTCCAAAACAACAGCCAAACGAAAACAAGCTAGTTCTTCCCAATAACAAATACAGTCTCCTTCAAACATACAATCCCCGAACGGAGACAAAATTCTATATTTCAGAATAAGCCTCTGGATTGCAAGAGGCCGTAAATTAGAAAGAAGCCCAAAACTGTAAATGTTTAGGGCTTTTCTTGCTTACAATGGTATAATATGGATGCGAGAGGATTGATAATGTGATCTCAAACCAGCAGCAAAGTGACCTGAAAAAAAGAGCTGTGTTCAAAAAGCTGAACCTTGCAATGAACTCATATGTTGAACTTCTGTTTTTATCGATACCTCTGATTCATTTCTTTAAGTGGCTCGGATCATTAGCCCTGCACCTCGTCCATTAAAAAAACCACTCAGCCCATGCCGAGTGGTTTTTATTAGTTGATGACAGAAAAGCTGTTAATGATGCCGTTTGGATTTTCCCACACTTTTTTGAACGTCTTATCTTCAAGATTATAGGAATAAATCGTCCGCACCTTAGCTTCACGCCCTGTTTCATCCTTCAGCTTTTTAGCCCCCTTGGCTTCGGCTAGAAAATAAATGTTCTTGCCGTCCTTAGAGAACTGCGGCTGTGCGTCAATTAACAGCTTACATGCTTTTTGATTTGAAATGATGGTTTCATATTTTTTCGTATCCGCATTGAGCATCTGAATAGAAGCGGTTTGGTTTGTACCTTTCTGCGTATATGATGTAAACAAAATCCGTTTATCATCATCAGAAACAGCAATATCGCTGATGAACTGGTCGAGGCTCTTCAGTTCATCAAGTTGGTTTTGCTTTCCTGCCGCAAAATGAATCGTTGTCGGTTCAGGATCGATTCCCTTTTCGTTCGCTTCATCTGTTTTCTTGTAATCTTCTTCTACAGAATAATGAAGCAAGGCAAATGAATCGTTTTTTCGATTATAAAAGAAGCTGCTGACGGTGTCATCCTGATCATTAGCGGCAGGATAAAGGTTCTTGTACTTCTTCGTTTTCAGATCAAAAGCTGCGATCCGAAAATTGCTTTCGTCCGCTTTTCCTAAACGGAAATAGATGGTTGAACGGTCCTTTGATAAAAACAGGCTGTCAGCACTCTCCGGACCTTTATAAAGCATCGTCTTTTTATGAGACTTAAGATCCAGCTTAAAAAGCCTCATTTCATTTTGATCATTATTGCCCGTATAATAGAGCACCTGCTTTTTTTGATCCAAGACAAATGCCGGATAGCTGGTCAGCTTCTCCTCATGAATCACCTTGTCATTTTCATAATACTTCGTCAGCAAATCCGTATCTGTAATTGAAACCAGCAGCTTATCACCGCTCTCCGTATTGACTGAAACATCAGCAGCCCTCTCATGGCCTTTATCCTTTGTCACGTAAAATGCAATGCCCGCCGCAGCGGCTGCTATTATAACTCCTAACATTAATATGATTCTTTTTTTCATCTCTTATCTCCACCAATAGAAAAAGCAAGAATGTGACTTCTTGCTTTACAGATTATATATGTAGATTAATAGCTGTAATGTCCCGCTACTTTTCCTTTGCTTAATGGGTATCCAAGCGCTTTAAACGCTTTAGGGCTTACATCCAATACCGCATTAGGCATTCTGCCAACATCATTTTTGTAAACCGTAATCACCTTTTTAGGTTTCGCTTTTGCATAAGCTCTGATTTTCGTTCCGTTTTTAGGAACGTCAAATCCGATCTTGGTCGCACAATCCCAATGTCCAAGTTTCTTACCTGAAGAGCCTTTTTTCCCGACTCCATTATACCAAGTAATATTTCCGTTCACATGTTTCGCACTGGCATCTGATGAAAAACTGAAAGCTCCCAAAGTACTTCCTGCTAAGATAAAAGCGGCTAAAATGACTTTTTTCAACATTTCGTCCCCCTGTTTGTTAACATCTAGGAAGATTATACACGATCAACCAGGGATTTTTTATTTCAATATCCTTACAGTAATGTTACAAAGTCAGGAAAGTTACCTTTGCTAAAATAAACCATGGAAAATTATCCTATTACAAATGCAGTATTAGCGTTATAATTGTTGATAGAGTAGTTGTCGCATTCAATATGAACGAACCATTACCGTATTGTTCAAACCAAATTCATAGCTATGTAAACGAATCATACTCTCATATAAAGAAAAAAGAGTGTGCGAGACTCTTTTTTCTCCAAAGTTTCTTTTTTCAAAAAACGTAGATTATATTATATAAAAATTTTACTTCTTTTTTGGTTTTAAAAATGGCGATTTTGTGAACAGTTCATATTGACCGGTGCGGAATTACTCACATCAAAAGTTATAGGAGTGGTAATCCATGAAGGCAGCAAGATGGCATAACCAAAAGGATATCCGTATTGAACATATCGAAGAGCCAAAAACGGAACCGGGAAAAGTAAAGATCAAAGTCAAATGGTGCGGCATCTGCGGCAGTGATTTACACGAATATCTGGGCGGCCCGATCTTTATTCCGGTTGACAAACCGCATCCGTTAACGAAAGAAACAGCACCTGTCACAATGGGCCATGAATTCTCCGGTGAAGTTGTTGAAGTCGGAGAAGGCGTTGAAAACTATAAAGTTGGAGACCGCGTTGTGGTCGAACCGATTTTTGCCACTCACGGCCACCAGGGCGCCTACAACCTTGATGAACAAATGGGATTCCTCGGCTTAGCCGGCGGAGGCGGCGGTTTCTCTGAATACGTCTCTGTGGATGAAGAGCTGTTGTTCAAACTGCCTGATGAATTATCATATGAACAAGGCGCGCTCGTTGAACCTTCTGCGGTCGCTTTATATGCTGTCCGCTCAAGCAAAATCAAAGCCGGCGACAAAGCGGCTGTATTCGGCTGCGGCCCGATCGGGCTTCTTGTCATTGAAGCGCTGAAGGCTGCCGGTGCAACTGATATTTACGCTGTTGAGCTTTCACCTGAACGCCAGCAAAAAGCGGAAGAGCTTGGAGCCATTATCGTTGATCCGTCCAAAACAGACGATGTAGTCGCTGAAATTGCAGAGCGCACAGGCGGCGGTGTTGACGTAGCATTCGAAGTCACAGGCGTTCCAGTGGTATTACGCCAAGCGATCCAATCCACTACAATCGCCGGTGAAACCGTTATCGTCAGCATTTGGGAAAAAGGCGCTGAAATCCATCCGAACGATATCGTCATCAAAGAACGCACAGTAAAAGGAATTATCGGATACCGTGACATCTTCCCGGCTGTCTTGTCATTGATGAAAGAAGGGTATTTCTCAGCTGACAAACTCGTAACGAAAAAAATCGTGTTAGACGATTTGATCGAGGAAGGCTTCGAGGCCCTGATTAAAGAGAAAAACCAAGTCAAAATTCTTGTCAGACCTAACTAGTTTGAAACCAAAAAGAATCCGCACTCGGGTGCGGATTCTTTTTTTATTTATCCAATCACTTCAGCACCGGGCTCTTTCTTCTCCTCGCCGCGATCATAAGAGCGGAAGTTTTCCTCAAGCTGCTCAAGCGAAAGACCTTTCGTTTCCGGCAAAAATTTCTTCACAAATAGAACAGAGCAAATTCCTAATCCAACGAAGATAAAGAACGTTGTGGACAGCCCGATGCCGGCCAGCAATATCGGGAAGGTGAAACTGACTGCAAAATTCACCATCCACAGACAGAACACCGTGACGCCCATTCCCAGGCCGCGAAGGCGAAGCGGGAAAATCTCAGAAAGCATCAGCCAGGTCACTGGTGAAATCGCCCCCTGCTGGAAAGCTAGGAATGTAACCGTTAGTGACAGAACCACATATGGAAGCGCCGGTGATCCTTGAAGTACAAGTGAAAATATCCCAATCAGCAATAATGCCGTTGTCGTACCGATCAAGCCTGTCATCAGCATCGGCCGGCGCCCCACTCTCCCCAGCAGCCAGATGCCGACGAATGTCGCGAGCACAGAAATCACACCATTGGCAATATTCCCAATCAGCGCAGCTTCCGTTTCGAATCCTGAATCTCTCAAAATTTCTGTACCATAATACATGATGGAGTTAACACCTGTAATTTGCTGTACAATCGCAATTCCTAACCCAATAAACACAATACGGCGCACCCATGGGACTGAAAGATCTTTAAACGTTGCTTTTTCAAGCTGGTCTTCTTTTTTGAAAGCGAATTCAATTTCTTGCAGCTCAGCTGCTGCCCGCTTTTCGTCCCTGATTTTTTTCAATACACGCAAAGCATCTTCTTTTCTTCCTTTAGAAACAAGCCAGCGTGGGCTCTCAGGCATTCTGATCATGCCGAAAAACAGGAACACGGCTGGAAGTGAGGCAATGACCAGCATAAACCTCCACACATGAGAGTTGTCTCCCATTGTTGTTCCAAGGATTGCGTTAAAAACAAAGGCCAAAAGCTGTCCCGATACTATCATCAATTCATTCTGCGTCACCATCCGCCCTCTGCTTTCCACAGGAGACATCTCTGCTAAATAGGCAGGCACCGTTACTGATGCTCCCCCGACAGCAATTCCAAGCACAAAACGGGAGATAATCATGATCGTTACATTTGGAGCAAACGTACACCCGATCGTTGAAATAAAAAATATAACAGCGAGAAACAAGATATTTTTGCGGCGGCCGTTAAAATCAGACATCCTGCCGCCAAACACAGCACCCAGCGCAGCTCCAAAAAGAAGTGAACTGGTGACAAGCCCTTCAGTGAAGGCATTGAGGTTAAGCTGATCCGGCTCTCCCATATATGGCAACGCGCCATTGAGCACTCCGGTATCATAACCGAAGAGAAGCCCGCCAAAAGTCGAGATTAAAATAACGGTACGTAAAAATGACATTTGATTGCCTTGTTGATTCATACTGTTTCCCCCAGTCTTTTTCAAAATCAATCAATGCGTATTTCAAAAACTTATTCCAGGGCTGCTGCCTTCCTCACATTTCGTAAGCAGGCTTCAGAAAAAAGTTCATTATGTTTTTCTCCAATGGCCTCATAACCTACCCTTCTTTCCAGCATGTCAATTTCTTTGGAAGCGATTTCATTTATCGCTAAACGAACAGTGGGTAATTCTTTGTGCATATACATGATGTATTGTTATCTTATAGTCACTTAATAGTTCTATTATAGTAATATGATAGTGACATTTTTGTTACATCTGATATTATCATAATTACAAAAGCGCTTTCAGTCAATAAAAATTTCTGAAAATTTTCAACTCAAAAAAAGTAAAATCACCAATTCAAGGGGAAAATGAACTTTTTTCTTTATAATAATGAGTAAATCAAGTCAAAATCCCTGTGAGTTTCTGTTTATTTGCTAATTTCGCCACAATGAGTAAGTGTTGGGTAACTTCTCCTATTAATTTTAGCAATCACCCTTTATCAAACATATACAATTGTTTCAGAATCAAGATAAAAGGAAATAGAAAAGGAAAATAAAGATGGCTGGCATAGGGGAGGCAACAATATTGAACGAGGTTTATGTCATTGCAGGCCTTTTATTGTTGACAGCGGGGATGATTGATTTTTTATGGACCACGTTATGGTTAGAGAGCGGTGCAGGCCCGATTACTAGATGTCTGTCTGCTTGGCTGTGGAAAGGCTGCCGCAAAATCAGCGGAGACCACGCAAAGGTGCTAAGTATGGCAGGCCCACTGCTGCTATGCCTGACGTTAGTGATATGGATCAGTCTATTTTGGAGCGGGTGGGTTTTGATTTACTCGAGCGACCCTCACTCACTGATGGAAACTCAATCGAAAGAACCGGCTTCCTGGTCAGACCGAATTTATTTTTCCGGCTATGTCATGTTTACATTAGGAAATGGCGACCTCGCTCCAAACGGAGGCCTATGGAGGCTTGTCACAGTGATTGAAACAGCTCAAGGATTGCTTACCATCACGTTTTCTGTCACGTATTTGATTTCGGTCTTGAGTGCAGTTAATCAAAAGCGCTCCTTTGCCCAAAGTGTATTAAGTCTAGGGCATGACGGAACAGAAATCGTCCAGAACGCATGGAACGGCAAGGATTTTCACGACATTGATTTCCTTCTTGCCACTGCCTCATCAGAGCTGGGAAAGCTGACCGCTCAGCATAACGCCTTCCCCATCCTTCATTTTTACCACAGCACGCAGCATCAGGAATCATCCATTATAGCTGTTGCTGTATTGGATGAGGCTCTAACCATTTTCAAATACGGCATTCCTGAACAATATCAGCCAAATCAGCTTCATATCAAAGAAGCACGCTCAAGCATCAAAAACTACCTGGATACCGTTCATACTGCCTATATCCATCCTGCAGAACAAGCGCCGCCGGAACCAGACATCTCAAAGCTTCAACAATCAGGCATACCGGCTTTATCAAAGCAAACATTTCAAATGGCCGTCCATTCTATAAAGGAACGTCGTCAATTGCTGCTGGGAATTATCCAAGCGGGTGCTCGAAAATGGCCTATACGAGAGTAGGCAAATAAAAAAAGATGCCCCCCAAAAGTCCAAAGACTTTCAAGAAACATCCATGCTCTTTACAAAGTAACTTCAATCTCATCCATGCTGGGCAGTGCATCAATGGCTCCAATTTTAGTGCACACAACGGCTCCTACCTTATTGGCAAACGCCACAATTTCACGCAGCTTCTCAAAATCAGCTTCTACTGATTGAATGTGATCCGTGTTTGCCAATTGATATAAAGCCGCACCGACAAAAGCATCTCCCGCTCCTGTTGAGTCGATTGATGTAACCGGAATGCTCGGAATGATTTCATGGTCTTTCCCATTCGAAAGAAGAGTCCCGCTTTTCCCAAGTGTCACAGCGACAATGTTGGCCCCGATCTCATGAAGGATCGCAACGCCCTTTTCATGATTCTTCACACCGCTGATAATCTCAAGCTCCTCGTCACTGACTTTCACAAAATCACTTACAGCGATCGCTTTTTTTGCGACACTTACAAACTCTGAGACCCTTCCCTTCCATAAATCTTCACGATAGTTAGGATCAAACGAAATAAACTGCCCATTGTGTTTCGCAATCGACATAAGCCGTAAATAGGCTGAGCAAAACGGATCTGATAACAGTGCCGTTGCAGAGCCGAAATGAAGGATTTTCGCTTCGTTTAGTTTTTCCTGGTCAATGTCCTCCAGCGTAAACAAAGCGTCCGCGCCTCTATTAAAAACAAAGTCGCGCTCTCCATTTTGCTTTAATGAAACAAAAGCAAGCGTTGTAGGCGCTTTCTCATCCATGACCAGCATAGAGGTATCAACGTGTACAGCGTCTAATGTTTGCTTTAGAAAATACCCAAACGGATCCTTGCCTACTTTTCCGCTGAAAGCAGCTTGTCCGCCCAGCTTGGCAATGGCTGCTGACACATTCGCCGGTGCACCGCCGGCACTTTTTAAGAAATGGCGCCCTTCCATTAAATCAACATCAACATCGGTACAAAAGAAATCAATTAACAATTCTCCAATACAAATAACAGAATAACTACGCATATTATCACACTCATTTATAAAGTCTAGATTACAGTCTCAGTATATTACTTTCTGCCATAAATACAACATTGAATATTAAAAATTTTACATATATTTATTTTGCAGACTTTTTCTCCTGCTCTGAAATGATATGCTTATATCTCTTTTCAGTTAAAGGATAGAAGGCGATGAGAATAATAGAAAGCAAAATGAAAAATCCCGGAATCAAAGCATTCATGTTTTTAATCGCATTCAATGACGTAACTGTCTGGTCTGCATTCGCTACATATCCTGCGATTCCTAAATAGATGGCCGAAAATGACCCGGCTAACGCAACGCCCAGCTTATTGATAAAGCTCATGCTCGAAATCACTACTCCGTCGGCACGAACCCCTGTCTTCCATTCCGCATAATCGACACAATCGGCAACCATCCCCCAAGCAAGTGTGTTTAAAGGCGTTGTGAAAAATCCTGAAACGAAAAGCCAAATGAAAATGAGTGTAATGGAAGAATACGGCGTAAAATGCAGGCCGGCATAAGAAATAAGCGATAGAGCTGCCGTGATGATCATGACTTGTTTTCTGCCCCACTTCTCAGAAAAGTAAGGGATAAACAGATTGCTGATCAGTGCTGCTCCGAAAAATAAAACCGTACCCAAAAACACGAACTCTTTATGGTTTACGTTATACGTAAAATAGTACACCATCGTGCTGAGCTTAATATTAAACCCGATCGCAAAAGCCAAAAATGATGAAATTAACATAAGCAAGGGCTTGTTTCGGAATAAAACGGATAACGTCTTTTTGATCCCTTGTTTTTTTCTCTTTTTAGGCTGAATCCGCTCCCGTACAGTAAAGAAACTAAATAAATTCAAAATAATGCTGACCGCCGCATAGATAAGCGCTGTCATCTGAAACCCAAACGCCTGATTCTCTCCTCCGATAGCAGTTGCAAGCGGTGTCGCACAAGAAATAGATAAAAGAATGCCGATATACACCAAAATCATCCGGGTTGTGGTCAGAACCGTCCGCTCCTCCACAGAATTCGTCATCCGCCCCGTTAAGCTGTTCACCGGGATTGTTTGCATACTAAAGGACATCCCAAGCAGAATATAGGTGACGTACGCATATACCATATTCCCGGTCTCACCGAAATGAGGCGTCGTGAAACATAAGAATGTAAATAACGCAAAAGGAAATGCCACCCACAGCAAATATGGCCTTGCTTTTCCCCACCTTGTATTCGTTTTGTCTAAAATCAACCCCATGATCGGGTCAAAAATAGCATCCAGCACCCGCACAACAAGAAACAAAGTTGCGATCACTGCAGGCTGAATGCCGCCGACGTCTGTATAATAAAATAATAGGTATGCGTTTACAAACTGAAAGATAATATTATACGACATATCGCCGAATCCATAGCCGATTCGTTCAAACCAGGACAGGCCGGTGCTGGATTTTGACTGTTGCTTCACTTTCATTGCCGTTACTTTTTCTGTTTCAATCATCATTTCCCACCCCAAGAATCCGTTTTCATTTCCAGTAAACAAGAGGGAGAATACAAAGATCCTCCCTGTTCACTCAGCGATTTGGATACACCATCACTTTTAAACATTCATTCTTAAATTGAAGCGCCCGCTCCATCGCCTCTTGTGTCTGCTCCAGTGAATATTGGTCCGTTACAAGATGCTTCGTGTCCACAATGCCGGAAGCGAGAAACTCGATTCCCTTTGGATACGTATTGGCATAACGGAAGATCCCGTAGATATCAATTTCATTGTCCGCAATAAACGGCACATTGAGCGGAATCTCATTCTGAGAAGGCAAACCGACAATCGCCAGTTTTCCGCCCCGGCGCACAGAAGCCAGTGCGGTTTGCAATGCCGCTGGATTCCCCGCTGTTTCCCAAGCAACATCAACGCCTCTTTCATTTGTGATCGTCTTAATCTCTTCAAGCGCATCCTGTTCACGAATATGAATAATATGAGTCGCTCCCATTTTTTTCGCAGCCTCTAACCGCAGCGGCTCTAAGTCGGTCACGATAATTGTGCCTGCCCCAAATGCTTTAGCTGCGGCAACAGCCATTAACCCAACAGGGCCCATCCCCATAATCGCAATCGTTGATCCGGGCTGAAGCTTCGTTCTCGCCGCTGCATGAATGCCGACAGAAAACGGCTCAATCAAAGCCGCATCTTCATAGGAAAGTGAGTCTGGAATCAAAAAAACAAAGTCCTGACGCATTTTGATATATTGAACAAACGCACCGTCTACCGGCGGTGTAGCCAAAAACTGTACATCCGGACAAAGGTTATAGCGCCCTTCCTTGCACGCCTCACAGCGTCCGCACGTGACACCCGGCTCAACAGCGACGCGGTCTCCCACCTTGAATCGATCGACAGACGATCCGACAGCTGCAATTTCACCCGCACATTCATGGCCCAGGATAAATGGTTTTTCCACAACATAGTTGCCAATTCTGCCATTTGTATAGTAATGCAGATCCGATCCGCAAATTCCGACAGCCATCACCTTAATCAACACTTCATCATGGTTGATGTCAGGCACAGGCACTGTTTCAATTTTGATCTCTCTTGTGTTGTGCATAACAGCCGCTTTCATGTTTTGAGGTACTGTGTGTGTCATTTGGCAAATTCCTTTCTTCAGAAAATAAAATGTAAGTGCATACATTTTTGTTTTCTCTATTACTGCCCCCATTTTATCTGCTTTTCAAGACGTTCAACAGCCTTTTCTGCTGTATAAAAGGACAGCGGCACTGTCCTTTTATTTTTTCATATACAAAAAACGCTGGATTGATAAAATAGTACTAATAGGAGGTGCAGGCTTATGGCTGAACTTGAAAACCGGAAACAATTTGCACAACTGCTGGCACCTGGCGTAAAATCGCTCAAGCTCCATCCTGATTATAAAGTCAGAAGGAAAAAGAACGAAAAAACAGGACAGTCTTATATAGATAAAATCGCACTCCAGCTGGGTGTCTCCTCTAACACGATCAAAAGCTGGATCGGACAGATGGGGATAAACTACATTCCCGGAAGAATTGACGACGGAAAACTGTTCGGGATGATCTGGATCATTCTCGAAAAGACCGACTTGGATATCGAGTGGTTGACCAACCTGCTGGAAACCACCACCATCCCTGTTATCAAACCCGCATTGCCTGTATGGGCAGCGTCTTGTTTGAAAAAAGCGAAAACGCTGAGAAAAGACGGACCATTCGGATCTCCAAGTGAAGATGAAATTGAAAAAGTAGTAAAACGGCTGTTTCCTAATAAACCAAGCCAAGAAACGAATGCGCTTACAGAACAGCCTATCACGCATAACCTACCGTCACGCTGGTCCGGACACTTTATCGGACGCAGCTTTGATATGGAAGCGATACGGCAATGGATGCTTTCTCCGTCACCAGTCTGTTTAATCACCGGCTGGGCTGGTATGGGTAAAACCACAATCGCTCTTGAAGCCGCCTATTCCTGTGTCGACGATACTTCAGATTGGCCGGCGTTCAACAGTATCATTTGGGTCAGCGCTGATTGGAAAGGATTGAGCTTTAGCGATTTTTTAAATACGATCGCCTATCAGCTCGGACGCACAGAACAAATCGATAAATCAATCAATGAAAAACGATTCGTCGTCCGCAATGCGTTAGCTAATTACACTAGAGAAAAACCGATCCTGCTGATCGTTGACAGCATTGATACTGCAGAACGTGACATTCATGAATTTATCACCAGCCTTCCGCAAGGCGTGAAAGTTCTCCTCACAGCGCGGGAAAACGTAAAGCAAACCTATCGGGAAAGCTTCGGAGAAATGACAGCTATTCAGCTGAGCGGCCTTGACCAAACAGATGCTTTGGATTTTTTTCAGCAAGAAGTGCACCGATGCTTACAAACATGCAACATTCAAAATAAACGGGAAAAGCTGGAGCAGCTGTTACACCTATCACCTGACTTGAAGAACGAATTCATTTCAGCGACTGCCGGAAACCCGAAAGCCATGGCACTCAGCATCGCCTATATGTCAGACGATGACATTCCCGCTCAGCAGCTGATTCATGAGCTTGGAAAAGCAGGCTACTCACTGCTGGAATTGTTTGAATTCCTCTTTGGCCGCACCTGGGACAGATGCAATGAAGATACACGAAAGCTATGGCAGACGCTTTGCTTTTTCAGCAAGCCGCCAGATGAGAAAAGCCTGGCGGCAGCAGCCGGATTAGACGCCCGCCGTTTTCATTACGCTATGGAGCAAATGCGGTCATATGCGCTGATTCAGCCAGAACGAAGCGAAGGCAGGACGCAATACTTAGCGCACCAAACCGTTGTCGCTTACGGAGAACAGCACTTGTCCGAACAGCACGAATATGAAAAAGAAGCCCGCAGCCGCTGGGCGCACTATTATATTGAGTATGCCGAAACCCATTTAAAGCGGGAACAGCCCAACTCCATCTATTGGAGCTATCTGCTGGGACGGAACTTAGACCAAATGAAACAAGAATGGCCAAACATCTTAAAGGTCATCCAATGGGCAAGTAAAACCGATCAAAAAGAAATCCTAATCGAACTCATCACCCGCATCAGCCATTTTCTCAGCAGAATCAACCTGCCCCTGCGTATCGAATACGGATGCAAAGCCGCCGACGCCGCCCGTCAATCAGGCGAACACACGCGGGAAGCTTACTTTCGGATCGACACGGCAGGCTGGGCACTGATGGAAGTCAATGATTTAGACGGGGCCTTACAGCAAATTGAAGCTGGCTTGAAGATTCTGGAACAATCAGACGCGGCAGAGCACGACGTTCACGATCTAAAGGTTTGGGGACTCGCACTGCAATCAAGGCTGTTTTTAAAAGCCGGGCAACAGGAAAAAGCAGAAGCAATTTTAAACGAAATCGAAGATCAACCGATTTCTCCTACGATTCAACACAGGGTTCTACTGGTTCGCGGTGACTTAAGCTTTGCGAGAGGTCATGATGAAGAAGCCATTCAATTATACGAAACGGCAAATGAAATTAGCTCCACGTACGGCGGCGAAAAAACGATAGAAGCCTATTTCAATCTGGGTGTCGCTTACGTGAAGTGTGGTCGGTTTGGGAAAGCGGAAGAAGCCTTTGAGCAGATGCTTTATGATAAACATAACGCGAATCAGGTTGAGCTGATCTATTATTATTATGGGATGGCGCAGTTGTTGTACCGTAAAGGAGAGAAAACGAAAGCGATAGAATCTAATCAAAAGGCGATTCGTTTGATTGATTCGTGGGAGCCTGCGATTGGGATTCGGGGAGAGGTGGAGCAGCTGAGAATGGTGCTTGAAGGAAATAGTTAAAAAACATCGTCGTAACATATAGGGTGAATTATGGGAACAAATGAATTTATTGCTTTACCTTATAAACAAAAAATCACCAATTATTATCGCAGACCGATAAGAAACCCTTTCTAATAGAATGTATTTATGCATTTAAATTAAATAAACGATCAAACTCTAGTATTATAAGAGTTCTTACCGTTTGATTTTCATTTTCTAAAAATACTCCAGCTCTAAAAAAGACTATGGTCATTTTAGAGCTGGGATAGTTACTTGCCTATTTCTAAAATACACATTTTGCGATTGATTTTTATACAGCAGTTATAAAATTACTTATCTTTCTTTACAATTCTTATGAGCGTTCGTGTCCTTTTCTCCCCATATAAGATTCTCAATAAATTATAGAGAGTATAATAATCCCATTTATTTAAACTTTCCCGGATTAAAAAGAAATTCAAAAGAAAAATTTCATTTAACACAGAACAATATAAATGAAAGAATTCATCATTATTTACAATTGTTTCTTCATGAAGATTAGAAAAATACTCAACGCTCATTACAGGTAAACTTTTTGATTTAGAATGAACTATCCCACTTAGCCGTTTATAAAGAGTTAAATTTCGCTCAACCGAATTATAATATTCTTTATAATCACTTTTATCTAAGCAATATTGTAAATCATTGATAAACTTCCTTTTAGTTTCCACAAATCGGAAATCTAAAGGGTCAAATGATATAGAGGAATTATTATTTAACATAAATTCTCTTTCTCTTTCCAACACAAATTTATAGTTTGCTTCTTGTGCAGACCTTAGTAGCAATAAGGCACTTCTACATTGTCCTGTAAAAAGAGCATATATTGATTCGAGGAGTAATGAAAAAGACATGTTGAATTCTGAACCGAAGTAGTTTCGTGTCTCGATTTTATTTTTAAAATAATTAATCGAAAAGATATACCCAAAAATTTTTTTTATTTTATTTTCATTAGTTAACAAAAATTGTTGCTTAATACCGTCTAGTTTTTTCATTTTTTCAAACTCTCGCTGAAAAATATCCTCCAACCTCATCAATTTCCATTACTTCCTTTGTTAACAGAATTAAACCAACCTATAACATCATCTTCTAAACTAGTTGAAGACTTTTTTTCTTTAGGGATACTATTATGGTTGTTTAAATCTTTTTCTTCGAGATACAATATAATTAGTTTTATAGACGCTGATATCCTAAAAGAATCATACTCTTTAGATACATCCTTTAATAGTCGTGAAGCTAGATAAGGTCTAGCTTTAAACAAATAACTATTGTACTTTTTTTTGAAAACATTTATTAAGAAATCTTCTAAATCTTTGTTTTTCGAAAATACTTCTCTACTCGAAATCAACTCATATAGTAGCCCCAGATACAAACTTTTAGTTTGCTGGAGAGTAAATTTGTTTTTATTTATTACACTTAGCTCTTGTTTAAAATCTCTCTTACTGTCAACTGTTTTCATATACTCCCTCCAAAGATGATATTTTCCCTGTTATTTCTGAGACAACTCTTGTAACTGAGTTTTTTAGAGTATCATGTTTACTCCCACTTTCATCATATAAAGAAAATTTCAAAGGAACTGATGAATGATAAGGTATTTCTGTTTCAAAGAAAGACTGTGGTATTTTCTTTTGAAGTCTTTCTTTTAATTTACTCGCAATAGTCATATCGTGTGTTAAAGTAAATAAAACTCCTAGAGATTCAATATGTTTACGACCTAAATCTCTTCTATACATGGTATACATTTTATATATTCCAGACTTTTTCTCATAAAATGTAGATTTAACTAAATTCTCTAGTAATCCAATACCCACACTTGAAAATAAATCAATTTTACTTGGGATTATGTAATAGTCAGAAGCAAATAAACTTGCTTGAGTTAAAATAGTCCAGTTAGGGGGACAATCAATAATTATATAATCATAATCCTTTCTTAATTCATATGTTTCGAAATGATCCTCTAAAACATTATGTTTCCCACTGGTATCTCCGTACAAAGACTCAAACAAATCTAAATCTCCAGGAATTAAATCTAAACTATTTTTTATATTATAAATTAGAGACGGATTTTCTAATGGATTAACTAAACCTTCTTGAGTAAACAACGTTCGTACTGTCATTCCTCTTTCCTTTAATCTATTATATATTAACTGAGACGATATTTCTTTTCTATAATTTTCATCTTGATTTAGATCATCATCTTGATCTCTATTTTCATCTTGACCTGAACTCGGGCTTATTTCTTCATCATAGGTCTCATTAAGTTCAGTGAGAACCTCCTCTAGCATTGTAGCCTCTATTTTTTTGGGGTGATGCCTAAACTGGTGGTTTAGCAAAGCTTGTGTAGCATTAAACTGAGGATCCATGTCAATTACTAACACATCATGTTCCTCTCGTGAAAGAGCATCTGCAACATTTATAGCTGTAGAAGTTTTTCCTACTCCTCCTTTTAAGTTGATAAAAGAAATAACCTTGGCTTTATGAGTACCCATCTTCCCACTCCTATTTTTTACAATTATGTATTAATCATAAATTATTTCCTAATATCAAATAATCCAAATATAAGTAAAGCAAAAGAGAAATAAACTATATTATATTTAAAAAGGGCTACTGTCTAAAGAAGATTTTGGTTTACAGAGGGAATTTTGTGATTATTTTATATTTTCCCCTAAATATATTAATTGCTTTGTTTCATGATGAATTTGCTTGTTCATACCGCTTGTTGGCTTACTGTAATAATTAATTCAAACCATATTACCCCTAATATGGAAGAAAAGACTTCCCAACAGTTCAAAGAACTCATGGAAAGCCTCTAATTCATCCGTTATATTCAGGAAAGAAGTTTGCCTTTTTTTATTTCTAGTAGGCAATAATTACATCATGCCGCCCATACCGCCCATGCCGCCCATGTCAGGCATTCCGCCGCCAGCGTTTTCTTCTGGCTTGTCAGCGACAACGGCTTCAGTTGTTAAGAACATTGCAGCTACAGACGCAGCGTTTTGAAGAGCTGAGCGTGTAACTTTCGTTGGGTCAACGATACCTTTTTCGATCATGTTTACCCATTCGCCAGTTGCAGCGTTGAAGCCTACGCCGATTTCTTCGTTTTTGAGGCGCTCAACGATGACAGATCCTTCAAGACCAGCATTGTGTGCGATTTGACGGATTGGCTCTTCAAGCGCGCGAAGCACGATGTTGATACCTGTTTGAGCATCGCCTTCAGCTTCAACTGCAGCGACTTTGTTATATACGTTTACAAGCGCTGTACCACCACCGGATACGATGCCTTCTTCAACAGCTGCGCGAGTTGAGTTCAGGGCGTCTTCGATGCGAAGTTTACGCTCTTTCAGTTCAGTTTCAGTCGCAGCGCCGACTTTGATGACAGCTACGCCGCCAGCAAGTTTAGCAAGACGCTCTTGTAATTTTTCTCTGTCGAATTCAGAAGTTGTTTCTTCCACTTGAGCGCGGATTTGAGTCACGCGGGCAGAAATTTTGTCTGTTTCGCCAGCGCCTTCAACGATTGTTGTGTTTTCTTTAGTAACGACAACTTTAGAAGCGCGTCCCAATTGAGCGATTTGAGTAGATTTCAGGTCAAGGCCAAGATCTTCTGTGATGACTTCTCCGCCAGTAAGGACAGCGATGTCTTCAAGCATTGCTTTACGGCGGTCACCGAAGCCAGGAGCTTTAACAGCCACTGCGTTGAATGTGCCGCGAAGTTTGTTCACAACAAGTGTAGCAAGTGCTTCGCCTTCAACATCCTCAGCGATCAGAAGCAATGGTTTGCCTTGCTGAACAACCTGCTCAAGCACAGGAAGGATTTCTTGAATGTTTGTGATTTTTTTGTCTGTGATTAAGATGTAAGGATTGTCAAGAACCGCTTCCATCTTATCAGAGTCAGTTACCATGTAAGGAGACGCATATCCGCGGTCGAATTGCATACCTTCAACAACTTCAAGCTCAGTTGTGAAGCCTTTAGACTCTTCGATTGTGATAACGCCGTCGTTTCCTACGCGCTCCATTGCTTCAGCGATAAGGCTTCCGACTTCCTCATCAGCCGCAGAGATCGCAGCAACCTGAGCGATAGACTCTTTTCCTTCGATTGGCTTAGAAATTTCTTTTAAGTTTTCGATCGCAACCGATACAGCTTGTTCCATCCCTTTACGCACGCCTACAGGGTTAGCGCCTGCTGTTACGTTTTTAAGGCCTTCACGGATCATTGCTTGCGCAAGAACTGTTGCAGTTGTTGTACCGTCACCGGCAACGTCGTTTGTTTTGCTGGCTACTTCAGCAACAAGCTTAGCACCCATGTTTTCAAACGCGTCTTCCAGCTCGATTTCTTTAGCGATTGTTACACCGTCATTTGTGATTAACGGAGAACCGAATTTTTTCTCTAGAACCACGTTGCGTCCTTTTGGTCCTAAAGTTACTTTAACAGCATCAGCAAGTGCATCGACACCGCGAAGCATTGCGCGGCGAGCTTCTTCACTAAACTTAATTTCTTTTGCCATGTTTACAAGACCTCCTCAAATGTTTTAAATATTGTTTATTTAAGAATTAGCCGATAACAGCTAAAATGTCGCTTTCACGTAAGATTAAGTATTCAGTACCTTCGTATTTCACTTCAGTACCTGCGTATTTTGAGAAGATAATGCGGTCGCCCTCTTTTACTTCTAAAGCAACGCGCTCTCCGCTTTCTAACACGCGACCTGAACCAGCTGCCACGATTTTGCCTTCTTGCGGTTTTTCTTTTGCAGAATCCGGCAACACAATTCCGCTGGCAGTTTTTTCTTCAGATTCTACGAGTTCAATGACAACGCGATCACCTAATGGCTTTAACAATGTAATAACCTCCTCAATAGTATGAATATGTAATTTTAGCACTCAGCACTAAAGAGTGCTAACACAATTCTTATAATAAAGAATCTCCCTTCCAATTTCAAGTGATAAGATAAAAAATTTTTCACGCTTACATCATTCTTTTCCGCTCCCTTTTCCGTTAGCTTTTTCACCCCCGTACCGATTATGTTACAATAGCTGTAGATGAACGAAACCCACTTAACAAAGGAGTACATACCATTTGAGAAAACAGTATTGGTTTATTATTTTGACATATATCATCATGCAGTTTTCCGCATTAATCGCGATTCCCTTGTTATTTAAATTCGGTTATGCCGGAGGACAGCCTACAAATGAAAATATGCTGCATGCACAAGGATTATGGTCCGTCATCAGCTTTATCGCCTGTCTCGTTGTTGTTCTGCTGATTCTGAGAACCGTTCCGAAAGAAACGCTGCGAAACGGACAGAAGGACTCAATCGGACTTTCTATCCTTTGGGCGATAGCCGGTTTTTTCATTGCCCTTTTCTCTCAAGGAATAGCAGGCTCTATTGAATATTATGTTTTTGGCATCGGAAGAGAATCAGAAAATACACAAGCGATTCTGGATGTCATTCAGGCAGTCCCGCTCATGATTATCGTTTCTTCCATCGTCGGGCCTATATTAGAAGAAATCATCTTCAGAAAAATCATTTTTGGGACGCTGTACGAAAAAACGAATTTCTTTTTCGCAGGACTGATCAGCTCGGTTATTTTCGGTATTGTTCACGCTGATTTGAAGCATCTTCTTCTATATACAGCGATGGGCTTTACCTTTGCATTTTTATATGCGAGAACAAAACGGATATGGGTGCCGATTTTCGCCCATTTAATGATGAATACATTCGTCGTCATCATGCAGCTTGAGCCTGTTCGGAATTACCTTGAACAGCAGAGCACACAAATGCAATTGATTATTGGAGGATTATTTTTATGAGAAACCCGGTAGTTTGGGGAATGATCTACTTTGCCGTAGGATGCATCTTTACTTATCTTGCCGCAAGCTCGCCAGGCAGCATGTGGTCGTTTTACTCCATCCTGCTGATGGTGTTCGCCGCTTACAACATCAGCATTTCTTTTAAGATGTTCGCCTTTTCATTTAAAATCAAAAAGAACCAAAAATAAAGAAAATCCATTTCTGAATGAGAAATGGATTCAAATTAAATCCTAAAACGGCTTTCGTTTTAGGATTTTGTCATTTTCAGCGTGATTGAAAACCCTTGAAGTCTAGGAAAGGCGAGCATTGGAGCGGAGCGAATGTTTTCATTCGTGAGCACCAACGCACAGGCTTGACAACGAATGCAGGGGTTTGTCAATACGCTGAATCCATTTCTCGCAAGAGAAATGGATTTTTTATTATTGCCCCGAAGACACATCCTGATCGGCTGTACTGCTTTTCTGCGCTTTCCGATAGGCGGCCTTCGATATCAGAATACTGATTTCATATAAAATCAAAAGCGGGACTGTAACCATCATATGGGACAGAAGCTCAGGCGGTGTAATCAGGGCTGCGATCACCAAGAGCGTAAAATACGCATACTTTCTGATTTTCGCCAAGAACATCGGTGTCACAATTCCGAGCCTAGTCAAAAACATGAGGATGACCGGCATTTGAAACAGCAGTCCAAACGGAATCGTCAGCTGCAGCAGAAAATGAAAATATTCATTAATTCCGATCACCTGATTGACATTCAAGTCCTGAGAGATCCGCTTCATAAAATCAACAACAAAAGGAAATAAAATATAATATGAAAAAGATAAGCCCGCTAAAAACAGCAAAATAGAGATCGGAATGTAGCTGAGCGTTACTTTGCGCTCTTTCTCATAGAGGCCCGGGCTCACAAAAGCCCAAAGCTGATAAAGAATAACCGGCGAGGTCAGGACAATGCCGATGATAAACGCAAACTGCATAAACACATAAAGCGGGTCTGTCAGGTTAAACGCGTTAAGCGTAAGCTGCTTCGCTTCATCTGTTTCTTGCAGATACACAATAATCGGCTTCGCTAAAAAGAATCCCGCGATAAAGAAAACGACAAACGCCAGCGCTACAATCAGCAACCGTTTTCGAAGCTCAGCAATATGCTCCAGCAGCGACATTTGATTCACTTTCATTCGAGTCATCCTAACTTACTGATCTTCTTTCTTTTTTTCCTCTTCATCACTCGTTAATCCTTTAGTAGCGTTTTTGAATTCACGAAGTGTGTCTCCCGCAGCTTTCCCCAGTTCAGGCAGCTTTTTAGGGCCGAAGATAATCAGAGCAACGATTGCGATAACAGCAAGGCTTCCAGGACCGATCGGCATATGTGGGCTCCTCCTTTCCCTCTATTCGATTTCCTCTAAAACTGAATAATGCTTCAAGAAATAAACCAGTGACTGAAGCTCAACTGCTAAATCTATATGATGAATTCGAATGTGTTCCGGCACATTCAAACGGGCCGGCGTAAAATTAAGAATGCCCTTGATTCCTAACGCGACCAATCTGTCTGTAATCGATTGAGCGGCAACTGCTGGCACTGTAAGAATGGCAACTGATTCATCTTTCACGTGTTGTTCAAGGTCATCAAGGTTATAGACGGGCACGCCGCCTACCTCAGTTCCTATTTTACTCTCATTTATATCAAAAGCCATAGAAATTTTTGTGTTATTATTTTTTGTGAAATTGTAGTGAAGAAATGCCGTTCCCAAGTTCCCGACACCGATCAAGATGACGTCTGTCATCTCATCCTGATCAAGGGTTTTTCGGAAAAAAGACAGCAAATAATCCACATTATATCCGTATCCTTTTTTGCCAAGAGCTCCAAAATAGGAAAAATCCCTCCGAATCGTGGCAGAATCAACCTTTACGGCATCACTGAGTTCAGCGGATGATACACGCTGTTTTCCTGACGCATGCAGATTCTTTAAAAAGCGATAGTAAAGCGGCAGCCGTTTTGCCGTCGCCTGCGGAATTTTTGATTGATCCTTATTCATTTTTGGTCCTCCAAATTATACTCGGATAGTTCTCTTTTGAAATCACCGTTTTTCCCGCCTGTCTTCTCCAGCAAGAAAGTAGGGCCGATGACCATTCCCTTATCAAGGGCCTTGCACATATCGTAAACGGTAAGAGCGCACACCGATGCAGAAGTGAGCGCTTCCATTTCCACACCTGTACTCCCTTTCGTTTTGACCTGTGCTTTTATATGAAGTATAACTTCTGCTTCTTTTATTTTCCAGTCAAACGATATATCTACCCCGCTCAATGAAAGCGGATGGCACATCGGAATGATATTCGACGTTTGCTTTGCGGCCATAATGCCTGCCACCTGTGCGACAGCCAGTACATCTCCTTTGCCGATATCGTGACTCTGTATTTTCTCGTACACCTCATTCTTCATGTGTACGCTTGAAACAGCCGCCGCAGTACGGACAGTCGAAGATTTTTCGCTAATATCCACCATCTGGGCTCTGCCCTGTTCATTAAAATGAGAAAATCCATTCATATTAAAACGCTCCTTAAACAGATCATACACTATTTTCTTCTCTATGTCTTATATGGCCAATGTATTGTTTGCTGACTTCTGGTTCATAAGCTACACTTAACTTATTATAGCAGAGGTGAAATAATATGATGATCTTACAAATTAATCAGCTGTCCAAATCATTTGGTGCTGATACTATTTTAAACAATATAAAGCTGGAAGTCAGAAATCGTGATCGCATCGCCATTGTCGGAAGAAATGGCGCGGGAAAATCCACGCTTCTTAAAATTATCGCAGGCCAGCTTTCGTATGAAAAGGGCGAAATCATTAAACCGAAAGATATTACAATGGGATATCTTGCCCAGCATACGGGCTTGGATTCTAAGCTTACCATAAAAGAAGAGCTGCTGACCGTTTTTGACCACTTAAAAGCAATGGAAAAAGAGATGCGGGCTATGGAAGAAAACATGGCGGCAGCTGATCCCGGTGAATTGGAAAGCATCATGAAAACCTACGACCGGCTTCAGCAGGAATTCAAGGATAAAGGAGGCTACCAATATGAAGCGGATGTCAGATCTGTTCTTCACGGCCTCGGCTTCAGCCATTTTGACGATTCAACACAGGTGCAAAGCCTCAGCGGAGGCCAGAAAACAAGGCTGGCCCTGGGGAAGCTTCTATTAACACAGCCTGATTTGCTCATTCTCGATGAGCCGACAAACCATCTGGATATTGATACGCTAACCTGGCTAGAACATTATTTGCAAGGCTATTCAGGCGCCATTCTCATCGTATCGCATGACCGTTACTTTTTGGACAAAGTGGTGAACCAAGTATACGAAGTTTCCAGAGCCGAAAGCAAAAGGTATCACGGCAACTACAGCGCTTATCTCGACCAAAAAGCCGCGCAGTATGAAAAAGATCTGAAAATGTATGAAAAGCAGCAGGATGAAATCGCAAAGCTTCAGGACTTCGTGGATCGAAATTTGGCGAGAGCCTCTACCACAAAAAGAGCGCAAAGCCGCCGAAAGCAGCTTGAACGAATGGAAGTCATGTCAAAACCGCTCGGCGATGAAAAATCCGCAAGCTTTCATTTTGATATTACAAAACAGAGCGGAAATGAGGTCCTACGCGTTCAGGATCTCACAATCAGCTATGAAAACCAGCCGCCGCTTTTAACAGAGGTATCGTTCATGCTCACAAGAGGAGAAAGCGCTGCGCTTGTCGGCCCTAACGGAATCGGTAAATCGACATTGCTGAAAACATTAATGGACACCCTAAAGCCAGATCAGGGAACAATTTCTTACGGCTCAAATGTCAGTGTCGGCTACTATGACCAGGAGCAGGCTGAGTTAACTTCTTCTAAGCGTGTCCTTGATGAGCTGTGGGATGAGTACCCCGGTCTTCCTGAGAAAGAAATCAGAACTTGTCTCGGAAATTTCTTATTCTCCGGAGATGATGTACTGAAACCCGTCCATTCATTGAGCGGGGGCGAAAAAGCAAGATTGGCCCTTGCTAAGCTGATGCTTCAAAAAGCCAATTTTCTTATCCTTGATGAACCGACAAACCATCTGGACTTGGACAGCAAGGAAGTTCTCGAAAACGCGCTGATTGATTATCCAGGCACACTGTTATTTGTCTCACATGACAGATATTTTATTAACAGAATCGCCACAAGAGTATTGGAGCTTTCTCCAAACCATATAGAGGAGTATCTGGGAGATTACGATTATTATACCGAGAAAAAAGCAGAGCAGTTGGAATTGGAGAAAATGAATCAGCAAGAGGAAACTGAAAAAACGCCAGCTGCGGTAAAGTCCGACTCCAAACGTTCATATGAAGAAGAAAAAGAATGGAAAAAGAAAGAACGCCAACGACTCCGGCGGATTGAAGAAATAGAAGCCGCTGTTCAAACCATTGAAGAAAACATCAGTCACAACGATGAATTGCTATGTGACCCTGAAGTCTATCAAGACCATGAAAAGGTACAAGCCATCCATGCAGACAACGAGAAACTCAATCTGGAGCTGGAATCTCTTTTGTCCGAATGGGAAGAACTATCCACAGAAGAAGCTTAAAAAAGTCAAGCACCTCTTTTTTAGAGGTGCTTTTTATCCACAGAAAATAACCTTACAAGCAAACAAAGTAAGCGCTTTATGCACATTATCCACAAAATATTCTGAATTTATCCACTTTACTAACAGTGTCTTCAGTCCTTTATCCATCTATGTCTCCATAATTATTCACAGATGTGTGGATAAATTGTGAATTATCTGTTAATAACAGATAAAAAGTCTCACGCCATTATGTCGTGAGACTTTGATAAGAAGTCAATTCAAGGCCAGGCTGGCCGTTCATATCATAGGCACCGCGAATGCCCTTCTCAAAAGCAATTGTGCCAGCAGCAGCGATCATCGCAGCATTATCAGTACATAACGCTAACGGAGGAATGACAAGCTTAATCTCTTCATGCTGGGCAAATTCCTTTTCTAATGCAGCTCTGAGGCCTTTGTTAGCAGCTACTCCTCCGGCTAATAGGACCTGTTTAACACCATATTCCTTTGCCGCACGCGCTGTTTTGGTCACTAAGACATCAATCACGCTATTTTGAAAGCTTGCAGATAAATCTTCAGGAGCAATCTCTTGCCCTTTTTGAGACGCATTATGAAGCGTATTGATTACCGCAGACTTCAACCCGCTGAAGCTGAAATTGTAAGAGCCTTCTTCGAGCCATGCGCGAGGAAGCGGAATATTGTCATTCCCTTTTTCAGCTAGCTTGTCAATTTGCGGTCCACCCGGATACGGCAGTCCCATTGTCCGCGCCACTTTGTCGTAAGCCTCACCTGCAGCATCATCAAGCGTTTCCCCAATGACTTCAAATGATCCATGTTCCCTCATATACACCAATTCTGTATGGCCTCCTGAAACGACCAATGCCAGTGCCGGAAACACGATTTCTTCTACCAAACGATTCGCATAGATATGACCGGCTATATGATGGACGCCAACTAACGGAATATTATGCGCAAAGCTCAATGCTTTAGCAGCGTTCACTCCGATAAGAAGTGCCCCCACCAGTCCCGGCCCTTCGGTTACTGCAATCGCGTCAATATCACTATACGTCATATCAGCTTTACGAAACGCCTCTTCTATAACCAAAGTGATTTGCTCAACATGATGTCTGGAAGCAATTTCCGGAACAACGCCTCCGAAGCGCTTATGGCTTTCAATTTGAGAGGCCACTACGTTCGAAATGATTTCTTTCCCGTTTTTTACGATAGCTGCCGCTGTCTCGTCACAGCTTGTTTCAATCCCTAATATGTAAATTGCTTTTTGCTCACTCATTTATCGTCACCCACATAATTAACGCATCTTCCCCGTTATCAGTATAATAGTTCTTTCTAATTCCGCCGGGCTGCATCCCGAACTTTTTATATAAGCCTTGAGCAGGATGATTAGAAACCCTTACTTCAAGCGAAAGCCGCCTTGCGTCTTTTTCTTTGCATAATTCAATCGCTGAGCGAAAAAGCGTTTCTCCTAAAGACTGGCCGCGATACTCCGGTTTTATCGCTATATTTGTAATTTGGGCATCGTCCATTACGATCCAAATCCCGCAATACCCAGCAACATGGCCGTCCTTTTCAATCACGAGATAATGAGCATACGGATTTTCCAGCAGCTCATGATAAAACGAATCCTTCGTCCAAGGAGACGTAAAGGAGGATGTTTCAATTTCGTATACGTGATCAATATCATCAAGCCGCATGTTTCTGACCGCTGCTTTTGTTTTCATCCTATCACCCTACTTTTGACTTTCAATCCATTTCGCTTCAGCTTCTGCCAGCCGCAAGTAATCCGGGACAAGCCCGTGAACATCAGCTACTTCCTTTTCGGCGCCTAAAAAAGCCAATTCTGAAGGACGCGGGTTATTCTGAGCAGCAGCTCCAATAATTCCGTTTGTCCCAAGCTCTTCCTCTATCATCTGCCTGTGAATAGAAGTATCATGACCTAAAAACAAAACAGGGCGATCCTTTTCTTTTAGCATGTCCAGCCATTCTGCCAGCATCACATTTTGATCATGAACCACTTGCTCCAAAAGCCCGTTCTTGTATTCATAAAGACCTGTATACACCTGTCCCCGTCTTGCATCAAAGATAGGGCTGATCAGACCGTCGAAATGCCGCCCATTTGCCGCAAGTGCCTCAAGGCTTGAGACAGCAGCAATCGGAATGTGTAAAGACCAGGCAAGCGTTTTAGCGAGCGTCACACCTATTCTTACTCCTGTGTATGAACCAGGACCTTTTGCAACGACAATTTTAGAAAGATCCTGCGGTGTCATATCACAATCATTCAGCAATGAATGAACAGCTGGCATCGCTCTTACCGAATGGTTTTTTTTCAAGTATGTAACGTATTCTGCTATGACGGTGTCTCCTCGAAGCAGCGCAATGCCCAATGTATAATTTGATGTATCAATTGCTAATATTGTCATGTCTACTTATCTCCTCACAAAGCATTTCATACCGGTTCCCGACAGCAGTAAAGGTGATTTCACGCTCATCATCACCAGCTCTTTTGATGACAATTTGCAGTCGCTCCTGCGGCAGCTGTTCTTCAATTAAATGGGCCCATTCAACGAGACAGACACCTTGTCCGTGAAAATATTCATCAAGTCCCAAATCTTCACTTTCGTCTTCCATTCTATACACATCCATATGATATAGAGGAAACACGCCATCGTTATATTCTTTTATAATCGTAAAAGTCGGACTGTTAACAACACGCGTAATTCCAAGTCCTTCCGCAAAACCTTTTGTAAAAGTCGTTTTTCCAGCACCTAAATCGCCCTCTAATGTCAGGACGTCTCCCGGTTTAGCAAACGATGCTGTCAGCTTAGCAATCGCTTTTGTTTCTTCAGGATTTACAGTTCTCCACTTTAATTGCTTCACACGAGTCACCTGTCTTATTTAAAATGATTATATCCTTTTTTCTCTAAAATCATTGATGTTTGATCTGTTTTTAGGATCACGTTTGATTCCGTTTTTTCCCTGACATGGCCAATCTTTGTAATGGGCAGTTGACGTATTTCACACTCCTGCTTCAACACTTCCCACTCCTCCTGTGAAACCGTCCCAGTCAACTCAAAATCCTCTCCGCCAAACAAAGCCCAATCTTTCCAGTTGGGATGAAGCCTAGGTAAATCAGAATGAATTGGTAGCATGCTTTCATCAATTTCAATTGAAACACAGCTGGCTTCAGCAATCTCATTCAGTTCACTAGCTAAGCCGTCACTGATATCATTTAAAGCTGCACGCTGAACATTCGAACATAATCTGCCGACACTTACTCTTGGCTGAGGTCGTTTATGCCTGTTGATAAAGCAATCCGTGTCAATAGCAGAGTTTTGAGGATGAGTCTCCTCTAATAATAAAGAAAGTCCTGCTGCAGATGAACCGATTTCACCGGTTACAAACACAACATCATTCGGTCTTGCCAGACTGCGCAAACAGGCACGTCCCTTTTCAACTTCACCGATTACAGTGACTGTCACGACTAATTTGTCAGAGGTAGAGACTGTATCACCGCCAATTAGATCCATCTGATATAGTTTCGCCAGTTCATTCATTCCTTCATACATCGCCTTGATTTCGGATGCCGTCCATTTTGAAGGTACCGCAATTGATACCAAATAAAATTTCGGAATGCCTCCCATCGCGGCAATATCACTTATATTAACGGCTAACGCCTTATACCCGATATCTTCAGGTGAGGAATAGTGTAATTTGAAGTGCACGTCTTCTACCATAGTATCAACACAAACAATTTCCTGAACGCCGTGTTTCGCAGTGTAGAGCGCTGCATCATCACCTATTCCTACATCAACGGAAGAATGGTGAATGGTCCGCGGAGTAATGCTATGTATCAAATCAAATTCATCCATGAACCAAAACCTCCTTTCAACCTACTTACGCCTATATTGCTCTTCCTAGTGTATCGAATTTTGCTGAAATATCCAAGATGCTGCCGATATAAAGAAAGCTTGGCTATGACACCAAGCAGAAAATACAGTAAAAGAAAACACAAAAAAAACGAAAACATGATCGTTTCGTTTACAATAATGGCGGTCCGGACGGGACTCGAACCCGCGACCTCCTGCGTGACAGGCAGGCATTCTAACCAACTGAACTACCGGACCATATTTGTATAAAATGATTTTGGTTGCACCCTTTGGGCACTCCTTATTTCATTTATATATTTGGTTGCGGGGGCAGGATTTGAACCTGCGACCTTCGGGTTATGAGCCCGACGAGCTACCGAACTGCTCCACCCCGCGATGATATAATTTAAGATAAAAGCTTGGCGGCGTCCTACTCT